>JAZGFE010000182.1:0-17128 GCA_036479215.1 Nannocystaceae bacterium
TCAGCCCATCCCGCACGGCGCCGTCATGCCTCCTCCCCCTCAGCCCATCCCGCCGGGCGCCATCATGCCTCCCCCACAGTACCCGTCCATGCCGGATCGCCCCCCCGCGACACCAGCAGCGATGGACGAAGTACCTCCGCGGAGTCCCGTCATGTCTCCGGCACAGTCTCGTCCTGCGGCGCCCGTCATGCCGCATCAGCCCTTTCATCCAGCGACCCTGCAGCCGCAGCCGCCACCGCAGCCACCGCAGCTGGACCCATCGCGTACCGGTGCGCCCACGGACGCTCCGTCTCCCCACGCCAACCTTCCGCCTACGCCAATCGCCGAAGACTCACGCGCCGCGACCTCGATCGCGGCGCCGCCTCAAATCGTCGCGCCTCAACCTGCACCCCTCCTACCAACTGCTACACCCCTACCTACTGCTGCACCCCTACCTACTGCTGCACCCCTACCTACTGCTGCACCCCTACCGGCCATCCCCCCGGTCGCGCCACCGCTTCCGACTACACCCGCCCAAGCTCCGCCCACGACTCCGGCCGCGTCGGCCATGCCTCCCCCGCCACAGCCGATTCCCGCGGGCGCTGTCATGCCCCCACCGCAACCCATCCCCTCCCAAGCGGCCGAGCCCGCCGAAGCTCCGAGTCCCGACCCCACGTCGACGCCGGACGAAGACAATCCCGCGTAGCGGCCCACCGGCCATGCCCGTCCACGGCCGTGTCGCGCTGCAGACCCTTTTGCTCGCCAGCACTGGCGCGGCAGCATGCGGAGGTGCGGGCGTGCCGTGCTTCGTCCCACCGCCTCCGGCAGTCCGAAGCACGGCCCTCGATACCGGCATCGGGATCATTTTCCCTCCCAGGGACGAATCTTCCAGCCGCCCAGTCGCGGTCACAGATTTTTCCGATCTCGCCGCACGACTGTCGCCCTCGGTCGTGCGGGTGCTGGCCACGGTCGTGCGCAATCAGGACGACACACCGCGCCGACTCACGGGGATAGGCTCAGGCATGATCGTGGGTGACGGCTCGCGTGTGCTCACCAACCACCATGTGATCGCGGGAGCGACTTCCCTCAAGATCACGTTCGGTAACCACCGCGAGATCGCGGCCCGCGTCGTCGCCGACGACGCTCTCATCGACCTCGCCCTGCTCGAGCTGGATACCCCCGCCGAAGGAATCAGACCGATCACGCTCGCTCACAGACAATCTCGACCAGGCCAACCCATCATGGCGATAGGTCAACCCTACGGCTTGGGCAATACGGTGACCGTGGGTGTCATCAGCGGACTCGGGCGCAACCACACCGACCTCGGGCGCCCCCCGGCCCTCGATCCCCTAGGTTTGTGGAGTTTCATCCAAACCGACGCGCCGATCAACATCGGTAACTCGGGCGGCCCGCTCGTCAACACGGAGGGGCATGTAGTCGGCGTGACGACTGCCGTACGACTCGACGCCCAAGGATTAGCGTTCGCCATCCCGGCGGAGATGGCACAGGTATTTCTGAACGAAGTGGCCGAATTCGGCCGGCTCCGCCGGGTCAAACTGGGCGTTCGAGCGGAAAACGTGGGCTCGGATATCGTACCGCGACGATCAGCAACCGTACGCGTAACCCATGTCGACACGGATGGCCCTGCCCACGAGGCCGGCCTCATGCCCAACGACCTCATTCATGCCATCGACGGGCAGACACTGGGCCGCGTATCCGAGTTGGCTTACCTCGCGCAGCTGCGTGGCGTCGGCCAGTTACTGGAGCTGTCCGTGAGCCGCACCGGCGGTGACGACCTCAAGACCATCCTGCTGCGCACCGCCGAAGCATCGCGCCGGTAGATCTGCACATCCAGGCCTTCCTACGCCAGCCGCCGCGACCCTTGCTCCTCGACCCAATCACCCGCAATCGCACGAACACCAGCCGCGGAACACTTTGATCACGCGGGCTGGCAAAATCGAGCGAGAATCGTCTTTCGCCCGTGGCCGGCGAACGCCACCACAACCTTCAGATTGTCGCCCGTGCCGTTCCACGACAACAGATCGCCCACACCGAACTTGGGATGACGCATCGCCATTCCGGCATAGAAACACACGCCGTCGCCACCTGGCGCGCCCACCCCCGCATCGAGCTCGATATCCGCATTCCAGGCCGACTCTACGGGTTCGCGCTTTGTGGCCGCGCGGGTCACGGGGACTCGCCGTCGCGGACGGTCGCCAACACGCTGAATCGAGTCTAGGGGGAGATCTCGAAGAAAACGTGATGGCCGATTCACCTGTTCCTTCCCGAACATCCAACGCCGCTCCACGTACGTGATGGTGAGGGAACGCTTCGCCCGTGTAACGGCGACGTAGGCCAAACGTCGTTCCTCGGCCATACCGATTGGGTCATCGAGCGCGCGAAGATGGGGAAACACCCCCTCCTCAAGGCCGGTCACGTACACGCGATCGAACTCAAGCCCTTTGCCGGCGTGTACTGTCATGATTGTGACTGTAGCTCGATCTTGATTCTCATCTTCCTGGGAGGCGAGTGCAATTTGGTCGAGGTACTCCCCCAAGACGGCGTTCGGCTCCGCGGCGCCAAACTCCGCGAGGCCGTTGACAAACTCTTGTAGATTCTCGCGCCGCGTACTTGCTTCGATATCGGAATCGGGGCCAAGCCCCTCCCAGTAGCCGCTTTTCTCCAGGACCATCTGCGCCACTTCGGGCAACGCCATACCGTCCGCCACCGTCCGAACCTCGTGCAGCATCGCGGCGAATTCGGTCACCCGTTTGCGCGCAGCCGCGCCCAGATCCGTTTCTTGGACCTGGGACAGAGCATCGTACAAACTGATGTCTCGTGTCGCCGCATGAGCACGCAAGCGATCCACCGACTTTGCGCCGATTCCTCGAGCGGGTCGATTGATCACACGCTCGAGATCTAGGTTCGAGCTCGGCGTGTCGATCAGTCTCAGATAGGCCACCAGGTCTTTGATCTCCTGACGATCAAAGAAACGCATGCCCCCCAATACGCGGTAGGCGATGCCCCGTTCGCGCAACACCTCCTCGAAGGGTCGCGACTGGGCATTGGTGCGAAAGAACACGACAATTTCCTCGGGGTCCACACCCTCCGCCAAACCTTGAGCAATCTCCGCCGTCACGAAGTGCGCTTCATCTCGCTGATCGTCGAACTTGCACACCCGCACCGGATCTCCGGATTCGAGCTCGGTCCACAGGGTCTTGCCGTGGCGCGAGCGATTGGGTGTAATCACCCCATCCGCGCACGCCAAGATATGCCCGGTGCTGCGATAATTCTGCTCGAGCCGCACAAGCTCGCAATCGGTATGGCGATCGGGGAACTCAAGAATCTGTTTAACGTCCGCGCCGCGCCATCCATAGATGGCTTGATCGTCGTCACCCACAACGCACAACTCGGCATGGGAGGCTAGCCTGTCCACCAGCTCGGCTTGGACCAAGTTTGTGTCCTGGTATTCGTCGACCACCACATGAGTGAAGCGCCCTGCCAACATCCTCGCCGTATCCGCCAGCGACGGCCGCCCTGCGCCGTCTTTTTCACCCCGCAGCAGTTCGACTGTGAGGCCCAGTAGGTCCCCGAAGTCTACCGCATCGGTAGCACGCAGGCGCTCCTGATAGCTGGAGAACGCCCGCTCCACCACTGTGCGTACGGGCTCGTCGAGGTCGAGCCGCGCCACATCCTTTGGCCCCCAGCCAGCGTTCTTGGCGCGATCGATGCAGCCGAGGATCTGGCCCGGTGGGAACATGCTGGTCGCGAAGTCGAGGTCTTTGAGCACGCGACCCATCAATGTCTTCTGATCCGCCGCGTCGTAAATCGTGAAATTGCGGGAGAGCCCCACTGCTTCGCCGTGACGACGTAAGATACGGGCGCACGTGGAGTGGAATGTGCCCACCCACAGGCCCTCGGTGTCGATGCCCCGCGCCCGGCCGAGATCACCGATACGCTCGCGCATCTCGCTGGCGGCTTTGTTCGTGAACGTGACGGCCAGCACACGCCACGGGGCGACACCCTCCTCAATCAACGCGGCCACCCGATGTGTAATCACCCGAGTCTTGCCGGTTCCCGCCCCCGCCAGCACCAAAAGCGGCCCGCCACGATGGGCGACAGCCCGCTGTTGCTCTGCGTTTAACGACACCCAGCCTTGATAACAAACCGCCACCTTTGAGGCGAGCGCGGAAGCACCGGTGTACATGGTACGGTGCGGGTAGCACGGTGAGCTCCGAGCATCCCCCCGACGACCACGCGCCGCCCCGCGATCCGGTGTCGCCCAACGACCACGACCACGGGCACGGGCAAACGACGCGAACCGAGCGCTCCCTGCCCCCGACCCGCGATCAGCCAAAGACGGTGCCCCGCCAGCGAGCCGCCCCCCTGCTCGCTGCGCTGTGGAGCATCATCGCTGTGCTGGCGGTGATCTCGGTGGTCAGACGACCAGACGTACCGCGACTCGACGGCCGCAGGGACACCCTCACGCCCCTCGCCCACCGCGCGAACCCGGCGAAAATGTGGCTTCTGCTACGACTCGCCAACACGCACTCGGACGCGCTGGCCATCCGTGGAGCCGATCCATCGACGGGTTCCTTGCTGGCAGCGGGGGTGGCCATCGCCCAGGCCCTTCCCGATGAACGCGTGCCCGTAGCGCCACCGGCCAACGCGGTAGCGGGTTGGCTCGATGTACACGGCTTGTATCTCCTCCCCGAGGAGACCCACGACGAGCTCGCCAACCGACTCGATCCGGATCGTATCGCTACGCGGATTCAAGGTTTGCGGGCCGTCTTGTCCAGCCCCCTCTTCGGCGTAAGTGGCATCGAGGCTCGTCGCGATCCCCTCGCACTGCGCGAGCTGCTCCACGCCGTCGCCGGTCGCCTCGGCCACTTGAACGCGCCAAACCGGGATCCGATGCGCCCCACGCCGACTGGGAACGGCGACCTGCTGGCCGCAAACGGCAACCTGCTCGCGGTGCAGATCCACAGCGATCGAAGCAGCTCGTCTGTGGCAAACGACGCCCGTGCTGCCGTAGCCGGACTCGGAGTGGAGCTGAGCGTCGTGGGTCCCGCGGCGACGGTGGAGCGAGGACGGGCGCACCTGTCGAGGACAATCGGTTTCGCCTGCGTCGCAACAGTGGCGGCGTGGACGTTCATCATCTCACTCGCATCTCGAAGCGTCCGTGGGACTTTGTGCCTCGCGTGGTTCGCGACGGGTAGCACCGCGATCTTGCTCGTTGTGATGCCCAGACTCGACGTGTTTTCGCTGCCCTTGCTGGTGACCCTTGTCGGCTTCGCTGTCGCCCTCGTGTTGGCGGACGAACGACAGGGCCGACGTTTTCCCGCTGTGGGTCTTATCGCCGCCATGGCACTCTTCCCCTTGGCTATTTGCCCCTATCCCGTGTGGAAAGAAGGCGCCGTGTGGTGGGTCCTGGGCGCCCTTATCACACTCGTGCCCGCGGGCACCGTTGTTCGTGGACTGGGCGTCTGGGTCAAACATCGAAACCACGCAGCGAGGCACCGTTTCGTGCCCACACCACCACCGCGCATCTCGAGCTCGATCGTACTGGCTTTGATCGCGGCTGGCATATGGTCCTTCGGTCAGCTGCCCCACATTGCGTCCGATGCCGTCGCGTCGCCCGACGCTGAGCTCCAAAGCGACCAACACGACCTCGCGCGCTGGTTCTTCGATCCGGCGAATACGGTCGAAATACGCGGCTACGGAGACACCGCGGCGGCAGCTCTCGAGCGAGCCGCCGCCGACACGCGCCTACTCGCCTACCTCGTGCCGACTCGCGCCGTGCGACTCGACTCGCCGGGAACATTCGTCGCCACCGACCGCGAACTCCTCCTGCGCCGCAAGAGGCTGACACAACTCGGCATCATGGAAAAAATGCGCTCGCTGCGACTGGCGCTCGAGAGCCAGGGCCTGCGACCCAACGCCTTCGCCGAGTCGGTCGCGGGGGTCTCCTCCCTGGATGCCACCCCGAACCCGCAAGCGGCCCTCGACAGCGCACTCGGACCTTGGATCCGCAGGTACCTGTCCTCCGACAAAAACGGGGTGTATGTGCGCTCATTCGTGCAGCTGCGGCCCGGAACCGCGGCCGAGTCGGCACTGGCGGCCGACGCCCATCGGAGCCTGACGGCATTCGGGCTGCGCGTTGCCGGATGGCGAGACGCCGCGCAACTCGGCGACACCCTCATACTCACGCTGGCCACGGGGCTGTGGCTTGGCGCGTTCATCTCTTGGGTCTCCAGCCGCAAACTCGCCATCGCACTCGGCCTCGCCGCCACGGCTGCTGCTGCCGCGGCTGCCACGGTGATCGCCCTCCATCTCGTATTCAACCACGGCATCGGGCCGCTGGCGCTGCCCGGCCTATTGCTGGCCGCCGCCACGACCTTCTTCGCCGGCCTTCCCGCGTCCACGGCCGCACTGGCCAAGACCCCCATCTCGGTGCCCCGACTGCTGTGGGCGGTGGCCGCCCTCGTGGCCGGCGTGCTGGCATTGGTGCTCTCGGCCGAGCCCATCTGGCAACGCGCGGCGGTGGTACTCGCCAGCGGTGCGGCCATCGGAGCGGGACTGGGCGTGTTTGTTGCCCCCGGCGTTTGCCTCGCACTGTCCAGAGCCCGAACCACAGGGCACGGCAGCGACGAACGGAACCGACCATGATCCGAACTCGCGCCCCCCACCGTCGAGCGCTCCTCTCGGGCATCGGCATCACCTTGCTGTGGACCGCGCTCCCCCGATCGCTCTGCGCCGCACCAGCCGACGAGACAAGGCTCGCCTACCGTCTTGATCTGTGGCGTACCTACTCGCGTAAGACACGGAATCTGGTCGCGCGCTACACTTCCAAGCGTCGCTCATCCATGCTCGTTGCCCCGCTACGAAACGCTGGCGTGCTCGCATTCACTGCCCCGGGGACGCTGCTTCTCCGGGACGACGACATCCGCGGCTCCACAACACGAATCGCTGCGGGACGCGTGGCCATCACGCCCAACGACGCAGCCCTCCCCCGATCGATAGTTCATGCCCCCGATACCTCTGCGGGTCTGCGCTGGCTCCGAGACCACTTGCTGCTCCTCTTCGCCCCCGTCGAACTGTCGGCGCTACGCGCCGACTGCCGGGTCCGCGCCCCTCGCGGTCGTACGCCACGCCTGGCGTTCTTGCCCGAGGCGGGGTCGGTGGTCCGCAAGTCGATCCGCAGCCTGGAGGTAAGCCTCGACCCCGTCGGTGGCGCGATCTCACGGGTCGACATCGCGGAAGCACAAGGCGATAGCCTTACCCTCGAGTTCTCGGATCGCCGCCAAAACGTGCCCGCATCGGAACTCGCCGCGATCTTGCAAACCGCTGGGCAACCGTCAGTCAGGTGATTTCCTGCGGTGCTCACCGAGCACTTGAAACCCTGTCCCGGTGTCGCGTGACTAGAACTTCGAAGATGTCGCAAGCAGCGTGAGACGGTCGTTCGACTGGCGCAGCCGGGCACACAGCGCCCGCACGAA
The DNA here is from genome assembly GCA_036479215.1 of Nannocystaceae bacterium. Lineage (GTDB taxonomy): Bacteria > Myxococcota_A > Polyangia > Nannocystales > Nannocystaceae > FL481. The sequence continues at coordinate 7,479 of JAZGFE010000182.1, forward strand.
CCGCCACAGGAGCTCGTACCCAAATTCCTGATCCGTCCACATGAGCTCGTTGAGCGCGTGGCGTGGCAACCGGAGCAGCCGCGCGGAGTTCTGGCAGATGGCGTCTGCGGACCGAACACCATCATCAAGCAAGGACATCTCACCAAAGTACTCACCGGGGCGTAGTATCGCCAACGCTTCCTCGCCCATGCCGGCCATATCCCGCGAGATCCGTACCACGCCGTCGAGCACGATGTACAAACCGTCGCCCTCGTCACCGTGTCGAAACACGTGATCGCCTTGGGCAACACGCACCTCGTCACAAAGCCCCGCCAATCGGTCTAGCTGGACTTGTGTAAGCTCCGCCATGAGTCCCACCCGAGCGAGCGTCTCCGACACGGAGCGCGAGGCAACGGGCTGCGTCTCGGCAACATCCCCTGGTGGAATCGCTCCCTCCGTCCCCGCGATGACCTCGTCGTCATCCGCAATTCCCAGCTCCTCAAACGTGGTGACCATCGTCCGAGGGTAGGTACAAGCGTCGCGCCGCGCCACCCCGCGCACCGTCTCCGCCGCAAAGCGTGCGTGCCGCCACGGCGGCAGCTCAGCGCAACAGGCCACAACGCCACTCACTTCACCCGAGCATGAAGCGAGGCTGGCGGCCAAGCCGCCAGCCTCGCCCGCTCCCCTCGCCCTCACCCTCACCGAAGAGCAGCGCTGTGCTCCCGATATCAGGCAGCTTCAGAGGCCGAACCTCGGTACCAGACAGAGACCACCTCCCGCAGTGCGTCGGGATGAAACGGCTTGGGCAAACAGGCGTTCATCCCCACGGAGAGACAGCGCTCTCGCACTTCGGCGTCAACACTGGCAGTTGCCGCAATGATCGCCACCTCCGCCGCTCGACCATCGAGTGTCCGAATCCGCTTCGTCGCCTCGAAACCGTCGAGCACCGGCATCATGCAATCCATCAACACAAGCCCGTAGTCGACCCGCTGCACCGCAGCGACTGCCTCTTCACCTGTGGCCACGGTCTCCACCGTGTACCCCAAGCGCTCGAGATGACGTGCCGCAACCTTGCGATTGATCGCGTTATCATCTGCCACCAAAATTGGTTTCGTGCACGCTCCCGGGCGCGACGACTCACCGGTGGAGACCCGACAGCGCTCCCCCAGTGAGGTTTTGCGACGCTCGAGGGGCTCGAGGGGCTCGAGGGGCTCGAGGGGCTCGAGGAGCTCGCATCCCAGTCCCTGACACAGGGTGAAGAAGAACTGGCTGCCCATGCCCAGCGTACTTTCGACACGAAGGCTCCCCCCCATCAGCTCACACAGTTGCAGGCATATAGCGAGACCCAACCCACTCCCGCCAAACCGCCGATTCGTCGATTCGTCGGCCTGGCTAAAGCGCTGGAACAAACCATGTATCGCCACTTTCGAGATGCCGATACCCGTGTCTTCCACCCTTCCCTTGACCTGAAATTTTCCGCCAGCAACCTCACCATCCAAAATGACCCGCACCGAACCTTCGTCCGTGAATTTGATCCCGTTGGCCAAAAGATTCAACAGGATCTGACGCAAACGTGTGGGGTCTCCGACCAGGGTTATCGGTACAGCCTCGCTCACCATCCCCGCAACGGCGAGTCCCTTCTCCTCGGCCTTCGCCGATAGCAACACGACCACGTCTTTGAGGACCCGGCGAGGCTCGTACTCGATGGACTCGATCTGAAATCTCCCGGCGTCGAGACGAGAAAAATCGAGCACATCGTTGACGACGACGAGAAGGCTCTCCGCACTCGCAACGATTGTATCGACATACTCGCGCTGCTCGTCGGGCAGGTCGAACTCCGCCAACAATCCCACCATACCGATGATGCCGTTGAGTGGCGTACGAATCTCATGCGTCATCGTGGCGAGAAAGTCCCCCTTCGCCGATGCCTCGGCCCGCGCCCCATCGAGCAGCACCTTCAGTTTGTCGTGCCGCGCCACCACGCCCTTGGATCGCGCGTGCCGCCCGATGGCTCGGTGCACGGCCTGCGCCAGCGTGAACTGGCTCAGAGATGCCTTGGGTAGGTAGTCGTGCGCTCCCTCACGGATCGCTTCCGCCGCCAGCTCTTCATCACCACACTCCGTCAGCATCACCACGGGAACCGGATCGCCGAGGGCGCTAAGTTGCCGGAGAACGTCGAGGCCGGTCGTATCGGGCAGGAGATAGTCCAGAAGAACGCAGTCGAACGACTCGGTCATACAAGCCTCCAGCGCCTCGGCGCCGCGCTCTGCTTCCGACAAGCCCTCAAGCTCCGGAAATGCTGCGGCCAGGAGTCGCCGATAAACCTGGCGATCTGCTGGAGAGTCGTCGACGATGAGAATTCGAATCATGGCGAACGATCGGCCCCGATCCCGCGGCACGCACAGGCGCAACCCAGAGTGGACCCCGCCGTAAATCGGCGTTTCGAGGGTCTCCTTGAGCCTTCGTCCGACATCCACACGACAACGAGCGACTCGAAGATGCCACTCACAGAGGTTCTGTCCGCGAACGCGGACGACCTTGCCGACCAGCGGACCGATCCGCGCCCCAGACGGAGCGCGAGGCGCCAGGTGATGCGAGCGCTCCGCTCGGGCCACTGCGGAACAGGAGCTCGGCCTCGCGCCAGTCTGCACGCCACCTCGCCGGCCAGAACGCCGACCACCTCGCCGGCCGCAACGCCGGCCACCTCACCAGCCGCGGAGTGACCGATCGGAGGACTCGTCGTTCTAGCGACGCACCTGCCCGCGACGTTTCGCCGCCTTGGCCAACGCAGACGATATATTCTTGGACCGCGCAACCTTACGTACATCGCCGGCATGCAGGTGCGGCAGTAAACCCATGGCACGCGACAGTGGTGTCTTCGGGTTCATAACAAGGTTGAATTTTATGGCATACAGGCGCACCCATTCGCGGCGGACGGCGATATAGCGGATCACGTCATGGGAGAGCGAACGATTCGAAGAGTAGGCGACCGCCTCGTCGTCCCGGATCTTCGGCGACTTGATGGTTGCCATCGCCACCATCTTGTTGCTATCCCGTACGAGGATGGAGCGATCGAACTGGTCGCCCATCAGCGCCACTCGAATTTTCTCGAGCGGTCGCATCTGGAGAAGCTGAGAGAGGCGGTTTTCCCGGGCGGCGGGTTGGCTATCCACATTTTCGGCCCTCGACGCGGAATCGCGGGCAGCGTCGGCAGAAAATGTGCCGATATCGTCTTGACCCGGAACGGTCACCGCCCGCTTCTCGACGCCCAGGTCCCCACCCACAACCGCATTCCCAGCCTCAGCTGCACCGTCATCGTTATCCACATTCGCGCCCGACGTCGGCAACGCGAAGTCGTCGGGCAACAGCTCAGGCGAGGCGAGGTCTTGCCAGTCCTCCGTTTCGGTCGGGGCAGCGTCGCGCAGCATGTCTGTGGTGCCCCTCACCGCGGAATATGTCGACGCTTCTTCGGGGGTATACTCGCTATCGACATCGTCTTCGACACCCGCCAAAGCGAGGCGATCTCGCCGCGCCTCAAGAGCCCCATCATGGCTTTGCATCGAACGCGCAAAAACGTGGTCTCGATTCGCGTCGATGCTTTCAGTGCGCAACAACACCCGAATCTCCTCCATGCCGGGGAGATTGAGCTTCAAATGCTCGCGCTCTGCCAGTTCGAGCATGTGCTGCACGACGCTCATCTTGGTCTTCGGGTTGCGGTACAAACTCTCTACGATGGCCGGACACTGCAACCAACGGTCCTGATTGTCGGCCAAGGTGTCGCACACTACCTCAGGGCATACACGCGCCACGCCGATGAGCGTCGGGGTTGAAACGTTGGCGTGCCGCACCAACTTGTCGAGCAGGTCACCGTTGCGGATCAACTTCCGAGCGAGTAGGTCCAGCACACCCGGGTGCATCGCGGGGTCACCGATGGCACCTTCGAACACCGGGCCCGGCAAGCTCGCCACTGTCTTCGCCGACTGCTCCGCAAAAGGAGCCTCGTTGGTCACCCATAGTTGGTAGAGCCCGACGACCAGGTCGCGTGGAGCGAGGGGCGCAAGCCCCCTCGAAACCATCGCGCGCACCGCCGTGGGCGCGGTGTCGCAGACCATTTTCGCCACAATCGGCCCCAACTGGCCCACCGTGAGCGGCTCGTGTGGAAACGCCATAGGGCAAGGACCAGTCTAGCTTGCCGCGTTCCGTTTATAGATCAACTGCAAGCCGTGCAACATCAAGGTCGGGTCATGAACGTCGATCACGTCCGAGTCTTCCACGACCCGATGTGCGAACCCACCGGTGCCGACGACCCGCACAGGCCAAGCCACCTCGTCCCGAATTCTCCGAACGATTCCCTCGACGAGGCCGACATAACCGTACACCAGCCCCGAATGCAACGCGCCCACCGTGGTGGTGCCCACGACTCGCTTCGGTCGCGTCACCTCCACGCGGGGTAGCTTCGCCGCACGAGAAAACAAAGCGTCGGCGCTGATCCCCACGCCGGGCGCGATCACACCCCCCAAGTACTCGGGTCGTGGGGAGACGACATCAAACGTGGTGGCCGTTCCAAAATCGACGACCACCATCCCATGCGCGGGACCATCGGGCAGCCGATGCAGAGCATGGGCCGCTACCGCGGCAACGATGCGATCCGTGCCGACGTCTTGGGGTGGATCACAGCGCACCGGCATCCCTGTCTTCACGCCCGGGCCCAATGTTAGCGGTGTGATGCCTGCGTAGGTCTCGAGCGCTTCACACAGGGGGCGCAGCGACGGCGGCACAACACAGGCGATCACCGCCTCGTCGAGATCATCAAAGCGAAGGTCGACAAGCCGCAAGAGTCCGACAAACTCCGCGGCCAGTTGATCTCGCGTCCACTCTCGACGGGTGCAGGTGGAAAGCTGGCAACGCAAGTTCTCGCCGTCGAACACTCCGAGGCTGGTATTCGAATTCCCGACATCCACTGCGAGCAACATGAGGCCCCTAGCCTAACGTCGAGTCACGGGCCTCTGCCAGCGCTACGGCGACCGAGCGCGCGATATACGGCCCACACAGCACGCGCAACGCGCGTGCTGTGGCCCCGTCCCCCCGTTTGTTCCACCTTGTTCCACCTTGTTCCACCTTGTTCCACCTAGTCCCGCTCCTCCCCGCTCCTCCCCGCTCCTCCCCGCTCCTCCCCGCTCCTGACCCCCTACTCGTTCCACTGCTCGCCGCCGCACTGCTACAGTTCGCCGGATATGGGCAACAGCCACAACCCCGACGGCATCGATCCGCGCAGCGAGCTCACGCACCGCGAGACGCTGGCTGAACTCGGGGCTGGCCCACCCGCACTACCCGCAAATGAGACGAGCTTGGCCGCCCTGCAGACCAAGGCGACCGCGTCCAAAGAGAAGCTCCAGGCCTCGGGCCGGGCCACCGCACACGACCGGATCGAGCGTTTGCTCGATCCGGGGAGCTTCGTCGAATTCGACAAGTTCGTCACGACACCGTGTACCGATTTCGGTATGCAAGAGAAACAAGTCTACGGCGATGGGGTCGTCACGGGTTACGGCACGGTGGATGGCCGGCGAATATTCGTTTTCGCCCAACGACCCACTGTGTTCGGCGGTAGCTTAGGGTGGGCCCACGCGATGAAAATCTGCAAGATCATGGATCTTGCTATGGAGGTGGGCGCCCCCATCGTCGGGCTCAACGACAGCGGCGGGGCGAGGATCCAAGAAGGCGTCGCTGGATTGGCGGGCTACGCCGAGATATTCAAGCGCAACGTGCTCGCCTCCGGCGTGGTGCCCCAGATCTCCCTGATTTTGGGAGCGTGCGCGGGGGGAGCTGTCTATTCGCCCGCGATCACAGACCTCACGCTGATGGTGGAAAAGACCAGCTACATGTTCATCACGGGCCCAGACGTGATCAAGACGGTGACACAGGAGGAGGTCACCAAAGAAGACCTAGGCGGAGCGATGACCCACAACTCGAAAAGCGGTGTGGCACATTTCGCTTGCCCCGACGAGCTCACCGCGTTGGCGATGACGCGGGACCTACTGTCATATCTGCCGTCGAACAATATGGAGCCGGCGCCCGACGGTCCCCACGGTGACGACCCACGCCGTGCTTGCCCCGAACTAAAGGACCTCGTCCCCCTCGATCCGAGCAAACCCTACGATATCCGCGACATCATCACGGCGGTTGCTGACCGGGGTCGTTTTGTCGAGGTCCATCGACACTGGGCCAAGAATATTGTGGTCGGGCTGACTCGCATCGCGGGGCGACCCGTGGGGGTGGTGGCGAACCAGCCGTTGGTCTTGGCCGGATGCCTCGATATCAACGCTTCGGTCAAAGCGGCGCGCTTCATCCGAATGTGTGACTGTTTTGGTATCCCGCTTCTCACCTATGTGGACGTACCTGGATTTCTTCCGGGTACCGACCAAGAGTACGGCGGCATTATCCGCCACGGGGCAAAACTCCTGTACGCATTCGCGGAAGCCACGGTCCCGAAAGTCACCCTCGTCACGCGCAAGGCCTATGGAGGCGCGTACGACGTGATGTCGAGCAAACATATCCGAGGCGATGTCAATCTCGCCTATCCCAACGCGGAGATCGCCGTGATGGGAGCCGACGGAGCTGTCAACATCATGTTCCGCCGCGACCTGCGAAACGCCTCCGACGTCGAAGCGCGAAGGGAAGAACTGTCGGTCGACTACCGCAAGGTCTTCGCCAGCCCCTACAAGGCCGCGGAGCACGGATTCATCGATAGGATCATCCGCCCTGAAGAGACACGGCGCGCAGTCGCAGATGCCTTCGACTTGCTCCGAAACAAACGCCAGGAGAACCCACGCAAGAAACACGGGAACATGCCGCTATGACCCTTGGCCCGGTACGGATTGGGCACGAGCTGGCAGGTGGAAGGGCGCGACGACAACGGGCCGCTACGCTGATCACGATGGGCCTCGGCTTCGCTATGGGCCTCGGCCTCACGATGGTCGCGTGCTCACGCCGCGCTCATGACGTGCGATCGCTTCACTACGTCGATGGCGAGCTGCGATCGTCGCCCCCCGTGACACCGCGAAGTTACACAGCATATTTCCGAGCTCGCATGGCCCTCGAAGAGCGCCCGCCCAACTACGATGCAGCACGAGAACAACTGGGCGTGGCCTTGCGAGACACACCGGAAGACCCGCACCTGTGGACCGTGTTGGGAGAGATCGAAGAGCAGGCCGGACGCCCCGAGCCGGCGATGATCGCCGCCAGAAAGGCGCTCACGTTCGAGCCAGGATACACACGCGCGCGGCAACTCCGAGCTCGCCTATCCAAGTGAGACAGCCGCCGGGTCGTCCCACTGTCGAACCGCTGACCTCGAACCGCCGACCGGCCCTAGAGAAAACGCGACAGGTACAGCGCCAGACAGTACCAAGGTGTGCCGGCTAGCAACAGTGCTCGACGGGCGCGTTGCAAGTCAGAAGGTCCGCCGCCCATGAGTATCGCGGCCACCGAGAGGGCCCAGCTGAATGCCGCGAGCAGCACAGCCAACGCGAAGCACTTGAGAATATAGGGCGTCAGACCGGGAATAAACGTACCCACTGCCGCGGCAACGGTGAGGCCCACGGGCAGGTAACTGCTCCACAACGCAGCAACGGGAAGGAAACGACCCCCCTTCGACTTGCCCCTGGGACGGCGCAAATGCGACACGACCCATGCGAGCAAGAACACCAGGCTCGCTATACTGGCCAGTGCCATGCCGCCGAGGGCCAACAGCTCTTGCACCCGCCGGATGATCTCGCGAATCTGATCGAAATCCGGCAGTCCCAAGGTCCCCAAGCCGGCGACGAGACCGCCGAAGAACAACATGCCCGCTCGGGCCCAGAACGAAGCGAAGAACGCGCTCATTGCCCGAGAATCGTAGCACGCACGGTCCGGCTCGCCGCGAGAGCACCGCTGCCCTTGCGTACCGAGGCGACAATCGGCTATCTAGGCCGCCTCGCGCGCGTAGCTCAGCCGGATAGAGCGTCGGCCTCCGAAGCCGAAGGTCGCAGGTTCGAAACCTGCCGCGCGCACAGCCTCGGGGCACCGCTCACGGCGATTCGGCGGCCGGGCCTCACCGGCCCGGCGTCGCGGGGACAGTAATAGGACAAGATCCTGGTCCACCGACGCCATGCCCGGGCCAACTCAAGGACCGGAGTTGGGCGCGCCTCGGTGGCGTGATGTGCGTTGGAGGACGCGCACGGGTATGGCGTGTCTCCTGTGCTTCGCGTGTATCGATTCGCCTCCGCGGGTCGAGCGGGATCACCGAAGCTCGCGGCCGAATGGGAACAGGGAGAGCGGGATCAGCTTGACGTGTTGGGCGGCGAAGGGCAGCCCGATCACGGTAACGGCCAGGATCAGGGCCCACACCAGGTGCGCAACCGCGATCTCCCAGCCAAACAACACCAGCCACACCACATTGAAGACGATGCGCAACATGCTGTTCGCATTGGGCTGTTCCACCACTTTCTTGCCGAACGGCGCGAGCGTGGCCATGCCGATCTTCATCGTCTGCAGCCCAAAGGGGATCCCCACAATAGTCAGGCACAGCGCGACCCCCCCAAACAAGTACGCGAGGGCCGACAGCAAGCCGCCGAATATGAGCCACACCAGGTTACCGAGAAAAGACATCGCCCCAGTATGACGCACTGCGGCGACCAATTGTTTTGCTCCGCCCAACACGGCTGGCATCGCCCGCGAGCGGACATATTCCCAGGCGACGTCAGCGTCGGCCCACCGTGCGAAGAGCCCTTGCGTATCCTTGAGGCCGTCGTCGAGCGCGCCCGCATCGCCAACCAACCCGCAGGACCCGGGCACCCCATCGACTCGAGAGGGGCGAGGGGAGCCCGAGCTTTTTTTGTCGTGGTCAAGACAGCAGAAACATGGCAGTGATGGAGTCAGCGGACGATCTCAACGGACGATCTCAACGGACGATCTCAACGGCGTCGTTGAGCGGAGCGAAGTCCTCACCCTTGAACGCACGCACGCCGGATGAGGTGGATGATTGCCTCTCGGAGCTGGGATTGATTGGCCAGCGTGCGAGTTTTAACGTCGCCCTTGTCTCGATAGCTCTCGCGGAGCAGGATCGCGGGAGGCGACGTTCGACTGGGTACCTGAGCGACATACATGCGGATGTGATGTACACTCCACCGCGTGCGGTGTACCGGACATAGTATTGAAACAAGAATCGTCGGCAAGTTGCATGCACACGCGGCCACGGAAGTCAGATCGCAAAATCGCCATCCTATGTGCTCTGACGGGATCTCCGCGTCGGATCCGGCGGATGGCCGCCATGGAACTTCAGACTAGTATCGGGGCAAGAAGGTCGTGATCACCGCGTCGTAATATAGACGACTCTTGGAGCTTTGTTTATCCGGACACTCCGTGTAGATAAATTCTCCGTTCGAGGCGTATACGCCATAGCACTCGTACCCGCAGGCGTCGTAATCCACTACATCCATACCGCAACCAGCGCCGTCGAATGTACAGTCCCGCCAGTATTGATAGGCGTTGTACCAGTCTGGTCCCTTGCAGCCTACTTTCCGCACGTTGAGATCGTCGTATTCTCGAATATTCGACCCCCTCACTGACCGTATTCCGCGCTCGGCACGCCCAGCAAATCTAACACCGTACGCTGAATGTCGCTCAGCGGATCCCAA
>JAZGFE010000183.1:0-5043 GCA_036479215.1 Nannocystaceae bacterium
GCCGAAGGCCCCGCCCTGGCGGTCGACGACCCTTGACGCAGTCTCCGAGTTCGTCCCTGCGCGGGAGGATCATCTACACTCGACTTCCTACAGCCATTTATTCAAAAACTGTCTCAAACATGTTGACACATTCCGTCCTCGCAACGGATGTCGACACAGCCAAAAACCGGGGAGGGCGACCGTCAGCCAGACCCACGCGGTGTTCCGAGGGCACCCAAGCCAGTCCAGTACGAGCGGGCAACCCGGGGGCCGCAGGCGAATGTTCTCTTGCACTTCCGTCGCGTTGCCCACGATCTTGTAGCCATCGTCGGTGCGAACTGCCTCGACCAGTAGGGTCGGGGGGCCAGTCGGGGGGTCGGTAAGGCGCACGACGACGAAAGGTTCGCCGTATACCCCGACAGACGCGTGGTCGAGGTGAAGAATGACCTTCTCTGGCAAATCAGACGCCACAGAGGGCACACTATCACGGGAACGCCTCCTACGAGATCACCCGGCGCTTTGAGGATGACAGTCGTGCAGCCCGCCTTGGACGCGTTTGGGTGTGAGCATGTTTCGTGGGCGACGTGGCCTTGCTCGACAAGAACGTCGCCCACCCGGAACTGTCCGCGACTAGCGGGAGGGAGAGCGGATAAGGGCGAGGCGGTTGACGGCGAGTTTGAGCACCTCGGAGATGGCGGCAGCCATCGGTTGAATGTCGAATGCCTTACCTTGAAAATAAAATATCTTCGCCTGGGGGTCGTATTGCCGAAAGATGTTTTTCGGTGAAATTCCACCGATGGCAGCCAGCGGCATGAGGTTCAGGTCTACAAGGATACCGCGCGATGTCAGAGATGAGGCCCATTCATCGAGACGCTCATCGAAGTGTTCGATGTGATTCCTGAGACTGCGGTCTTCAAGAATGTGAGGGCTGGAGATTCCGAACTGGTGCCGAAAGTGCTCACCGCGACTGCGCGCGGTCTTCCAGCGCGCGGCATTCCTGATTCTGGGCGGCCAGAAGACTCTCGACACCGCTCCAGCATGGAGGATGAAAGCCTGTGCATGCTGAAAAAAGACGACTGCGCGTTCTTTCGACGCGAGGGCGGTGTTCATCCGTTCGACTGCGGCGATGGCACCCTCACATTGATTCACGATCTCAGATACGTACGCATGCTCGACGTGGGCCTCCATCGGTCGATGCTACCAAAGCGTCCTGGCTGGGTCGAGGACAATTACACGGCAGACCGGGGCTGGAGGGTACGGTTTGACCATGCCCAGGTTAGCCGTCCAAGAAATCGCTCAGGAGGAAAGCGTCGACCATCTGTTTTGGGAACGGGCCGCCCGAGAAGGGCTGATGGACGCCGTGGGTGGGATGGAGTGGATGAGGCGTATGAAGGGGACCGAGATGGCGACCGAGGAATGGCTGCGTCGACACAACGTCATGGTCGAGTCGATGGAGAACCGGGAAGCCGTGGTCGAGCAGCTTCTGACGGCCATCGTCGAGCGCGCTCTAGATCCGCCGACTCGTTGAACTACCGATAGTCCCTCGGGCAGGCGTAAGTTTCGGCCTCGACGTTTGGTCGCCCGCCTATGCCTCTCACCGAGGTATGGAACGATGGAGACCCGTCGACGGCTACCCCAGGTACGAAATCTCCGACCACGGACGGGTCCGATCATTTTGGGGCCTCTGGGCACCCGTCTGGCCGCTGAAACCGTGGCGATGCAGGTACGGATACCTGACTGTGAAACTGAGGAATGGCGACGGATGGGGACACTTCTCGGTGCACACCTTGGTTCTCACAGCCTTCGTCCATCCTCGGCCGCCCGAGATGGAAACCCGTCACCTGAACGGGAAGAAGCTCGACAACCGTCTGGAAAACCTGGCCTGGGGTACCCGGGCCGAGAACGCCCAGGACAAGGTCAAGCACGGATCGATGCCGAGGGGTGAGCAACACTCGGGCGCGAAGCTGACCAGGAGCCAGGTCAGGGAGATTCGATCTGACCACCGACGCCACAAGGAGATTGCGGGCGACTACGGCGTGTCGACCGGGGCCATCGGGGCGATCAAGAAGCGAAAGACCTGGGCATGGCTCGACGACGACGATGTTTCGACGGCTGCTGTCGGCTGACCGAGCTGCCATGCCGTTCAGAGAATCCCACGGCTGCCGTGAGCGGTCCTTGCCCTTGGTTGGTCTCTTCGGGCAGGTCTTGACCGCGCCCCGGAGAGAGCCTCCCAGGTTCTCGTGGAGCCCGTCGCCATGCCAGCCGTTTCTCGGTCCGTTGCACGCCGGTGCGGTGGGCCAACGAGGAGATTCTTGAAACGGGGATTCTGGATCTCCTCGCCGACCTGGTGGCGTGGCGTCTACACCCACGACGTCGTGACGTTCGTCCACGGGACGAGCGGTGCCCTCACGTACGAGATCTCGGTGGCATACGCGTCCCTGATACCCGCCAACGCTGCAACATGATGCTGCATCGCTGGAGTGACGGAGTCCCACCACGAAGCCGAGAAGTAGACGTTCTCGATATAGGCGAAGATGAACTGCACAAGTAGCGAGGGCAGGTGTTCGACATCTGCCAACAACGACTCCAGAAACCTCGTGGGTATGCTGTCGTCTCGGTGCCAGAGGAGCACCACCCCTGCACCATCGTCCGTCACCACGGTGCCGAGTAGCAGCGACTCCTGCCTGTGGTTCGGGTCTGCGACGTTTTGGAGAGGCTCGCCATCCATGGTCCGGTCCGGTGAAACCATGCCGGTCACGGCGACGGACAGCTCGCCTTGGAAGCGGACGACGACACCCTGCCACTGTCCATACTCTCCTGACAGCAGGTGCGAGTCCATCTCGTCCTTGAGCGTGAAGAAGTCCCGCAGCCCCCGCTGCATCTCCGACTGAATGCCCCGGAGTTTGCGTTGGCGCTGCTGTTGAACATTATCTGGCATGCCAGCGTCGCCATGTCGAAGCAGGGTCGTCCGCAGGGCACGAAGGGCTCCGATCTTCTGGTGTATCTCGTGGCACAACGCTCGATACGCAATCAGAAAACACTGCTCCGCACTTCCCGTGAAGGGAACCTGCTCGACGGGGGCGAACGTGGAACCATCGTGCTTGCCACAGAAGCCTTTGAAGCTCGAAGCTTGTTTCCAGCCGATTCTTCGCGCCGCCGGTACCCCCGCGTCTACCTTCGTCCCCTGGTCGAAATGGAGGACGTGCTTGGTGTCGTCGATCAGTCGATCAAGTACACCCGACCGCTGGATGCTGTGTGCTCGGACGATCTGATCGCAGACCGCGGCAGACGCTTCGGGATGGAAGCAGGTTTCGTGGGCTGCGGTCGCCTGGACGTTGTGCCACAGTTCTTTGACCGACCGCTGCCGCTCCTGTCCACGCTTGCCGTGGCACTCCGATACAGGCGCACCTGAACCGCACCAGCATCCAGGTTCAAAGAAAGTCATGCTTGCCGCCCTGCTCCAGCAGCCTACCTCGTGGCGACCTCAGCGATCAACCCCGGCAAGGTGCATGCTCGCTGCCGGATGTGAGAAGATGTCCAGCATGGAGCGGTATCTCGAAGCGCTCGGCAGCGGCCTTCTCCACTCGTTCAACACCTGGAAGACGGATGCCGGAGTCCCTGATGTCGCCGCCGGCGTGTACACGGTCTGGCACAAGAGTGACACCGACATTGACCTGCCCGAATTCGTGTACGTCGGGTACTCAGGAAGGTCGTTGACCGAGGAGAAGATCCAGCAGATGCGCGTTGCAGGTGCGACCCGGGAGGCACTCTGGTCACGCCTGCACGCACACGCCACCGGCCGGCGCAGCGGTGACCAGTTCGCCGTGTATGTCGCTGACCGCTGCGTCCTTCCTCGGATGTCGGCTGCCGAGATCGAAGGCGTCGCCCAGAACACGATCTCACTGGACAAGATGGTCAAAAAGTACATCGCCGACCACCTAGCGTTCAGGTGGAAGGAGACGCCGGATGGAAAGACCGCCATGGCCGTCGAGAACGAAATCAAGCTTGGGAACTGGCTGCACGGCAAGCCGTTCCTCAACCCCATCGTCTAGTGGTCCCGCATGGGGACTCATACTTGGTGGTCGCCGTCGTCCAGGAGCTGCTGGGTAGAGGGCCGTTCGAGTTTTGGGACACCACGGGCTCGGCAGGCGAGCTTACATCGGGGGCCGCACCCCACAAGCGGACCCACCCAGCGTCCTTGGTCAGTCTCGACGTTCCATCGAGTCGAACCGCCAGGTGATTTCCTCGCGGGTGTGTCCACCCGGCTCTACTGTGTCTTTTCTGGTCGACCCCTTCGGGGTCGGCGGAAGTGGTCCCGCTAGCATCACTATGTAGTCCATATGGTGAAGCCGGATGTTAGCTGCGACGCTCGTTCCGGCCTCACGCTCAAGCACGAGGAACCTGAAATTGAAGCCAGGGGCTGCCCCGGCAACGAATGCCTCCGTATAGGGTCGGTACGACCCCAAATCGCCTTTAGCGATTAGGTCGCGCGTTGCTTGGAGCCCCGGATCCGCGATTGCATCTGGCCTGACGACGCAAAACATCAGATAGGCCATCTTGTGCAGCGCGCGGGATACAGACAGAGTTGGCGGCTCATCTGTCGGGACTTTGACGGTGATTTCGCCGGGTCCGCCTTCTCGCAACTCCAGATCGCGGTCGCTGTGGATCTCGATCTTGAATCCCTCGTCGGGGTCGTTCCTAAGCACCACCCTATCGCCGTTGCTTCCCACAAAAACCGACTCCTTCTTACTGCGGACATAAAACGGTCTGAGCGCATACATCAAACCCATTTGCAGCAGGTGGCCCTCACTCTCGGACGCGGCGTTGTTCACGTCATCGTCAACCACCCCAGAGGGCAGACGCACCCACTTGGTGCCCAAGCCTTGTAAGATGACGTGTTCCTCCTTTGTAAACCCCTTACGGACCACCCCCACCCGCAGGCGGCGTAGCTGATGCACACTCGCGGAGATGGCTCTCGCCCTACACCTACTGGCCAGCTGGGTCGGTCGTGCTGGCGTGGGCTCGGGCAGCGGCCCAGGCGTCGGGGACGAGTTCGCGGATGCG
>JAZGFE010000184.1:0-16633 GCA_036479215.1 Nannocystaceae bacterium
TTCACCTGAAAGTGCCTTTTGCGCTCGGTTGCGCGTGTTCGCTGTTGCTCATAACTACACGAACAAGGGGACTTTCAGGTAAATTCACAGTATTCAGATTTTTTTTGCGCTTGTTCTAGGGCTAGACCGCAAGGTGGCGCGCGGGTGTGTCAGCCAGAGGTGCCGCTGCCCATGCCCGGACCCCCGGTGCCGCCGCCCCCCGTGCCGCCGGTGCTGCCTGCGGTATCGTCGTCGTCGTCGTCGTCGTCGTCGTCGTCGTCGTCGTCGTCATCGTCATCGTCATCGTCGGCCTTGTAGAATTCGATATCGTCGATACAAAAATCGAAGTCGATTTTCGGCTCCACATCGAATTGGATGCTCATCAGAGTGCCGGCGTCGAAGGTAACCAGGGCTCCGAAGTCCTGCTTGAGATCCTTGAAACTGATCTTGTATTTCTTCCATCCTTCTTGGATATCTATCGTCTTGCCGTGGGAGTTGTAGCACTGGTCGCCTACACAGCTTCCGCCCTCATCCACGGGGATGACCGCGGCGATGGCAATCGCTACCCGGACCGCGTGTTTCTTTTTCGCAGTGGCCCTGAATGCAACGCCCGAATAGCTGCCGGCATCGTAGATATCCTTCTTGCCGGTATTGTTGAGGTCGAGCCCCATACCGGCTCCCCAGTCGGTGAACCCCTTGCCGTTGGTCCCTGCGCAGAACTTGCTATCGTCTGCCCCGTCGCTTCGGGGGATGAAGTCCACAGCTGCATCCGGTTCTTGCTCGCCTCCTTTCCCGTCATTGTAGACATACCAGTATCCGACGCGGCCGTCGCTGGGGAGGATCGCCCCGTCCCCGTCCTCTAGGTCGTCGATCAACTCTTTTGGGAGGTCGTCGCCACTGTCGTCATCGTCGTCATCGTCGTCATCGTCGTCATCGTCGTCGTCATCGTCGTCGTCGTCGTCGTCGTCATCGTCATCGTCATCGTCGTCATCATCATCATCATCATCATCATCGTCATCGTCATCGTCATCGTCATCGTCATCGTCATCATCGTCATCATCGTCATCGTTGCCATCATCATCGCCGTTGTCGTCGTCGCCTCCGCCGTCAGCGTCACCATCGCCATCGCCATCGCCATCACCATCACCATCACCGGCGTTGTCTACGGGTCGCCCGGATCCGTTTTCGCCGCACGAGAGGGGCGACGCCAGCAGCGCGAGCGCAGTGAGAAAGCACATCGAGGACAGCAGAATGGTTTGCCTGGACAGGTACATAGCTAGGAGGCTCCGATCGTCCCGGGATTAGACACCCGCAGGGGCCGTGCGCTCAAGTAGAGACACGGAAGTCGACGCCTAGGCCGCGACACGGCCTCGATCTTGTCTGAATCGGCCCGAAACTGGACAAAAATCAACCCTTTTTCGGCGGGTTTTACACTTGGTTGGCGGCGGGGTGCGCCGCGCGGTGCCGCCTAGGCGCAGGCACGGGAGCGCCACAGGGCAGAAAAGTCCTCGGCCGGAACGGGGCGCGAGAATAGGAAGCCCTGCACGTGTTGGCAACCCAACACTTGGAGGACGGCGAGTTGCTCCTCGTTCTCAACGCCCTCTGCCGTGACCTCGAGATCGAGCGAGTGGGCGAGGGAGATGATCGCCTGCGCAATCTTGGCGCGTCCCGAGCCCTCGGTGATCGCGGACACGAACGCGCGGTCGATCTTGAGCCGGCTGACGGGAAGATCCGCAAGGTAGCTGAGCGACGAGTAGCCCGTTCCGAAGTCATCGAGATCGACCGCGATGCCCCTGGCCCCGAGCTCCCGGAGTACGCGCACCGCGGCGGAGATCTCTTGCATCAACAGACTCTCTGTGATTTCGATGCGGAGCGCGTGGGGGGACAAACCGGAGGAAGCGAGCGCGGCGAGCACGTCACGCATCACGACTCCCTTGTGGAACTGCACGGGAGAGATGTTCACGCTGATGGAGAGCGGTGGCCCGTTTCTGCGCTCCAAGTTCCATTGCGCTGCCTGCCGACAGGCCTGGTGCAAGACCTGCTGACCTATCTCCACGATGAGGCCGGTCTCTTCAGCGAGGGGAATGAACTCGGCCGGAGAAACGACACCGTGTCGAGGGTGGCGCCACCGTACCAGTGCCTCAGCGCCGTTGAGGTCGCCGCTGGCGACATCGTAAATCGGCTGGTAAAAAACTTCGAATTCCTCGTTCTCGACCGCGAGCCTGAGCTCAGTTTCGAGGTCGAATAGGCGCATCGCTTGGCTGCGCATCTCCTCACCGAACACGGTGTAGCAGCTTCCACCTCTAGATTTCGCTCCGTACATCGCCGTATCGGCGTTGAGCAGGACCTCCTCCGGATTGACGGCGGAGCTCTCTACGAAGCTGATGCCGATACTCGTGCTCACGTGGAGGCTGTGTGTATCGACCAGAAACGGATCGCTGCATTGCGCTTGGAGTGCGGCTGCCATGCCTTCAGCAGCGCGGAGATCGTGGGCGCTGTCCATCAGCACTCCGAATTCATCTCCGCCTAAGCGAGCCAGCGTATCGAGCGAGGACAGTGCTCGTTTGAGACGCCGCGCGGCTTCGACGATGAGTCGGTCACCATTTTGGTGGCCCAGGCTTTCATTGATGACTTTGAAACGATCGAGGTCGACCACCAGTACGCAGAAGTGGTAGCTAGGTTCGACCCGCGAGCGGGCGAGCACAGCTTCGATACGGTCAAGGAATGTCGCTCGGTTGGGCAGTCCCGTCAGTGCGTCGTGGCTAGCCCGGTGACGCGCCCTTTCCTGGGATGAGCGCAATAAGTTGAGCACGCGCTCGCGGTCGAACGCGTAGTGGATCACGCGCTCGAGAAGCTGCGGGGAGAGTTCGGGAGCGGTCACCCAGTCCGTGGCGCCCGCTTCGAGCACGATCTCGCCGCGAGCGCTGTCGTGCTCTGCGAACACAACGATACTCGGCGAACCCTCCCCCGTGCTCCTTTGCAGCACATCGACGGCGTTGATGGTGCCGCAGTCGTCGACCAGGGCGACGTCGTATCGGCGTTGCGCGATGATGCTCGCGGCTTCCTTCGCATCGCTCTCCCATGTGAGCCGGGCGTCGATGGTAGGCCACTGGCGGCACAGACGCTCTATTTTCTCGAACTGGCGTACCTGATCCGTGATCACCAAGATCCGGAAGGCCGCCGGGCGAGTACCGGCGTCGTGGCCTGTTTGCGGTTCGAGCTCCATACCCGGGGGGCGAATCTCACATCGCCGTTTCCGGTTGGCCTTTGAGGACATTGTTTAGGGCTGGGTGACCTCTCGTGGCACAGATCTTGTGGAGGGAACGCGGCCCCACCGCCGGGGAGTGGCATGGTCCCGCAATTGGACGCCGGGGGCCGTGGACGCCAGGGCCCGTTGTGCTCGCTGGGGCAGGGCCGCTGTCGAGTGACTCAGCTGCGGATGAATTCGTGGGAGGCGTCGGCGATCAGGTCGGCGATCGTGTCGGCCTCTGTTTGGGATAAACACAGTGGTGGGCAGATATAGAGACAGCGGCCACGAGTAGGGGCGTACACGTTGCGGTGCCACAAGATCTCGGCGAGTGCTCGGCTGTTTCGATCGAACTCCAGTGTGATCATGAGCCCGAGCCCTCGCACATCCGTGATGTGAGGTCCGACAAGCGGGTCCCGCTGCAATTCGCCTAGGCGTTCGCGTAGATGGTCACCAACGGTTCTTGAGTTCTGGACCAAGTCGTCGCGCTCCAGGACTTCGATCGAGCCCATGGCGGCGGCGCAAGATACGGGATGGGCGTAGTGTGTGAGCCCACACCACAGGGTCTCGTCGTCGAAGTGTTCGGCGATGCTTTGACTGACGACCACCCCGGCGAGGGGGGCGCAGCCCGATGTGATCGCCTTGCCCACAACCATCATATCGGCTCGCACATCCCAGTGTTCCCGCGCGAACCATGTTCCTGTGCGGCCGAAACCGCTGAAGATCTCGTCGTCGATGAGCAAGATACCGTGTAGGTCGCACAGCTCCCGGGCACCGCGCCAGAAGTCGATGGGAGGGATTTGCATCCCGTTGGTGCCGGTGAATCCCTCAAGGAGGATCGCCGCAATCGTTTCGGGCCCTTCGATCTCGATCCGCCGCTGCAGGTTTTCGAGCCAGTCGGAGGGTCGGTTGCCGGTGGCTTCGCGTACGGGGTAGGGATCGTCGAAAGTGCAGCGTGGATCTTCGGCGCGTGCGAAAGGTTCGCCCCGAGCGTCGCCGGAGATGGCGAGCACGGCCAATGTGGCGCCGTGGTAGGAGCGGCGGCGGGTGACGACCTTGCGTCGGCGCGTGACCAAACGTGCAATCTTGATCGCATTTTCCACAGCTTCGCTGCCGCCGGTGGTCAGAAAGGAGCGCTGCAGTCCGGTGTGTTGGGCTAGCTTTTGTGCTAGTTCCGCCCGGATGGGTAGCAAAACGTTCGGAGCGCAGGCCGGCAAACGCTCGATCTGCTCGATCATCCGCTGACGCACGTGGGGGTGCTTGTGCCCGACACCCACGTTGTAGACCTGGCTCTCGAGGTCCCAGATCCATCCCTTGTCGGGCACCCTGAAACGAGCACCCTCGGCGTCCGCGATCTCAAAACCACGTTGGCCCGCCTGGCGCGACCACGTGAAGAACAGGTGGTCGCGTTGCTGGCGTTGCCAGGCATCACATGGTTTCATAGTTGAGTTCTGCCGCGCCATCTCTCGATCTCGAGGCGGATGCTGGGGTTGTCCTGTGCGCATCCGCGAGCCAAGACGGCGCGACCTCCCACGAGACTCATCGCTATCGTCGTAGACGCCGGTCGCGCAGGTGCGGACGGGGCGGTTGCGGGTTCGAGTCTTGTGCGTGTGACCGCCGCTGTGGGTCGACCCTCGCGCGACGAGAGGAATCGGAGCACGTCGTGGGCCGTGTTGGGTCGGGTCTGCACAAGTCGGGTTGAGGCGATCTCCATCCGCTGGTAGGTGCTGCTGGCGCGGGGGACGTTTTCGAATCGACGCAGCTTTGGGTCGAAGAAGTGATTGGTGTGCAGATGGGCACTTTTTGGTGATCGTTGGGTGCGCACCTGATGGCGACCGCTCGTCTCGATGCCAGCGAAGGCATGGCCGTCGGCGAGCATATAGTGGTGGCCGCCTGGTCCGGGTGTGCGCATGATCAGTTCCGTGGCCGAGGCCACGTTGGGCTGCTCGAGGAGCAATCGAATGAGGGCGGGCCAAATGAGTCCGATACGAGCGTCGGCGACCGACAGGTTGTTCGCCACCACAGCGACGCCCTTATTGGACATGCCTGCCATGCCCAGGCACCCCGTAAGCGTGAGACACATCCACTCGTTGTCGTGTGGCGCGGTTCGGATCCGCATGATGCGTACGTAGGGATCCGTGGATGGGTGGAGATCCCAGGTTTGGCCGAGGATGGGACCTTCGGACCCGCAAACATACAAAGATGTACCGCCGCCGGGGTCGGGCCGCGCGACCGGGGCGTGCTCCGACCGGGGGCGGCCGAGGGCAGTGGGGGTGAGCTGCACGAGATCTGTGAAATGGTTGAGGATGACGAGAGCTTCCGGATCGACGGCCGCACCCCGAGCGATCCCCAGCAGCTCCGCGGACAGCGGAGGTGCCATGCGGTTCAGCACGAGGAGGTGACGGCGCGCGACGTCCCACAGCTCTTCTCGCCCGGAGAACGATCCGCGCTCGAGCGCGAGCGTCGTACGGAGGGCCGCCAGTTCCTGGATCGGTTCACGCCACGACTCGCCGTGCGCCTCGCCGCGGTGGGCCGGAAGCGCTTGATCGAAGACCGCGATCGGTATCGGTATCGGTATCGGGGCCGGGATTGGCATCGGCATCGGCGCGGTGGCGGCTCGGCGCGGTTCCAAGTGTATACCGGGGATGGCCCGGCCCGGCACGACTTGTTGGCGCGTGTGCGCGTTCCCGCCGTGCGTCTGGGGGAGCGCTGGGTCGTCAGCTCGGATCAAAACGCTCGAAAGTGGCCGGCCGGCCCATCCTCTGTTACGCGAATAGGAAGATGCTGCGACACGGTAATCGCCGGCTGTCCGAGGGCGCGGCTCGCCGTCGCCGAGACTCGGGTCGCCGAGACTCGGGTCGGTTGGGCTCCCGCCGTCCGCGGTCGGGGCGGTCGGTCGGGGGCAAGGGACGCGGCAGTGCGGCGCGTCGGGGTCGCGAGACCAAAGAGCACGCACAGGGTCGTCGTGTCCGCAACCGTACCGCGTTGGCATTGGTGGTATTGGCTCTGGTGAACGTGTACGTCTTCGCGGGCGGAGACGTGGGCATCCGACCTGGCCTGGTGTTACCCCTCGAGGTCCGGCACCAAGCGGGCGCGAGCGGATTTGCCTCGCCACCGGCGGTCGCGTGTGGTGCGAATCCGGTGCGGATTTTCGATGGTTTGGACCGGATGTTGCGTCTGGAGATCCGACTTGGGGAGGCGCGTACCTTTCGGTTGGGATTGCTGGAGCTAGGCGTGCATGGTGACGAAGTTGCGGAGCTCGAGGCGGCGACACGCGCGAAAGTCTCACTCGGGCTACTTGCCGGTAGCGGTGCCGTGTTGCGGGTCGCGCTCGATCGTTTCGGGAGTCTGCACGCGTTGGAGGTGGAGCTTGCGCAGGGGCATCTCGTCCAGGTCTGTCGGGAGGGAGAGGTGCTCGTCGTGCGCAATATCCAGCATCCGTTGCGCACCGATGTCGAAGTCATCGCATTTTCGTTGCCGCGAACAGGGGGCATGGCTCGAGCCATGCAAGACGCCGACGAGTTTAGCGAACTGGGCGGGATGATCGCGCGGGCGCTCGCACAGGACGTGGATCTGATGGTGGAGTCCCGTCCTGGGGATCGCTTGGAGGTCATCGTGGAAAAACGGTATCTGGGTCGGCAGTTGCACCGATATGGGTCGCTGTTGGGGATCCGTTACAGGGGCGCTGGAGGGCGCGTTGCGTATTTTCGTCACAAGCCCGAGGGGATGGCATCGCGCTACTTCGACCTACAAGGGCGTGCGAGCGGACGTGTGCTGCTCCGGTCACCGGTGGCGTATCACCTCGCCGATCCGGATACACGGGCCTCTCGCGCCCCGACGATCGAGATCGTGGAGGGCTCGCCCGGTGCGGTGTATCGCGGTGAGGAGGGGGCTCCCGTTGTGGCGGTGTCGGGCGGCGTCATCCGAGCCGTCGGGGCCCAGGGCGATCGCGGCGTCGTCGTCGAGCTACAACTCGATGACGGGAGGGTGGTCCGATACAGCCACCTCATGCGTACGCTCGGGGCGTTCGACGTGGGCCAGCGCGTCGCTCAAGGACAGTGGCTGGCGCTCATCGGACATACTGGGCGGGTGCGATCGAACCAGCTGCGACTCGAGATCTTTCGCCCGGGAGAACCGCGAGACGAGTACCTCGATCCTCTACTGTTGTCTCGCCGCGGCGATGAGGTTTCCCCCCGTAGGGGTGAGTCGCTTCGCGGGCCGCGTCTCGAGGCCTTTAAGACCGCGGTGCGACCCTGGCATCGGGCCATCCGTGCGTACGGCCGCCGTTAGTCCGGCGATTCGTCGGCACGCGAGCGAAGAGAGTTCCGCGCGGCTGCGTCGGTCGTCGCCGCGGGGCTGAACGGTTGGGCCGTCGCGTCGCTGGATCGCTGGACGGTCGCGTCGTTGGGGGCCGTTGGGTCCTTGCACCGCCGCACCGAAGAGAGCCCCCCAAGGTGGAAGGCGGCCCGCGTTCGACCGGGACCGGGATCTGCGTGCGTGCTGAGGCTCAAGACCACGGCGGGTCGGACGAAGCATAGGTAACCCAGCTTGGGTACGAGAGGAAACGACATGAAGTTCCTGTTGATCGATGACAGCAAGGCATTGCGTAGTGTGACGAAGCGCCGTCTAGCCGAGGCCGGGTGGACCGACGTTGAGTTCGTGGAGGCGCAAAGTGGCGAGGAAGGGCTGTCGATGATCTCGGAGCATTCACCCGATCTCGTGCTCTGCGACTGGAACATGCCCGGCATGAACGGGCTCGAGGTGCTTAAGAGGTTGAACGCGGCGAAGGTCGCCGTGAAGTTCGGATTTGTCACGTCGGAGAACCTGCCCGAGGTGAAGGAGATGGCGAAAACGGAAGGGGCGCTCTTCATGATCATCAAACCGTTTAGCTCGGCGACACTCAAGGATGTGTTGGCGCCCGTGATCGCGGGCGAGGTCACCGGGATCGCCTGAGCGCCTAGCTGGATCTAGCGAGCGACGACCCGGAGCTTCCGAGCGGCCACCACGAGCGTCCGATCGGTCAGTGGTCGTCGCGTCCCCCTTGGGCCCCCGGGTGCCGCGTGACATCCTGTGCACCGGGGGGGTGCGGGCCTGCCGGTGCGTCGCTCTTGGCGCGAGCTGGGGCGGCGCCCGAACCCGCGCCGTCGGCTCCGAGTTCTGCGAGCACATCCGCCTCGCTGTCATCGGGTTCGCTGGCGGTTCGTTGTTCCTTGCGTCGTCGTCGGTAGAAGATCACCTCTTCCGCCAGGCCGAGTGCGATGAAGAGCGTGATCAAGGTCATGAACACAGCGGGCGCGTTGATCCGTGCGCCCACGATGATCACGATGACGAGTAGTGCACCGCTGGCCGCGACGGTCCGTTTGTTGAGGGTCAGATCCTTCATCGTGCGGAATCGCACCCGGCTGATCATGAGGTAGCCGAGCACGCTCACCAAGACCGCTATCGAGGTCTGATTGACCGCCTTGGTCACCCCGATGGCGTGGTTCGTGAGCACCAGGGCAACGATCATATTTGCAGCGATGGGGATCGGTAGGCCGATCATGTACTTGCCGGGCTTGCCAGCGTCGCGCATGGCGAGCACGTTGAAACGCGCAAGGCGGAGGGCCCCCGCGGCGAGAAATAGGAAACCGACCCCGAGGCCCACGCGACCCAAGTCTTCGAGTCCCCACCGGTAGACGAGAAGTGCGGGGGCGACACCGAAGGTGATCACGTCTGCGAGGCTATCGAGCTGAAGCCCCAGGTCCGACTGGGTCTTCGTGAGCCGCGCGATCCGTCCGTCCGCGCCGTCGAAGAACAAGCCGAACACGATCGCTAGTGCGGCTTTGTAGAGCAGATCTTCGTCGCTCCCCTCGCCCTCGCCGATACGCGCCGTGAGCACGATGCTGTAGAACCCGCAGAACACGCTCGCAAGCGTGAACAGGTTCGGCAGGATAAAGTACGTTTTGCGAAAGTCCATTCGCGCCGCGGAACGTAGCATTTGACGCGGCGGAGGGGGAGCGGCGATGGTTGCCGCCGACCGAGCGCATATGAGTGTGTTGCTGCGAATCGCCTACGACGGGACGGATTTTCATGGGTTCGCACGCCAGCCTGGCGCCTGTCGAACCGTCCAGGCCACCGTGGAGGCGGCGTTGCAGGCGGTTTATCGCCGACCCGTGCCGATACGCGGCGCGAGTCGGACGGACGCCGGGGTGCACGCCCTTGGGCAGGTGGTCGCGTTGGACCCGCCTCTGGAGATCCCCCGCGCGGGGTTGATTCGCGCGATAGGGGATCGGTTGCCGTCGGACGTTGCGGTGACCCAGCTGTGGATCGAATACGCACCGGACGGCGGGCCGGTGCTTCCTCGGTTCGCAAACCTGGGCAAGCATTACCGCTACCGGATCCGGGTGACGCGAGCATCCGATCCGTTCACCTGCCGTTTCGCCTGGCAGTTCGGGCGCGCGCTCAATGTGGAGGCGATGGTCGACGCGGCGCGTTGTTTTGTAGGCCAGCACGATTTTACGGCATTTCGGGCCGGTGACTGCCAGTCGCCGACGACGGTGAGGCGGGTGACATCCGTGGCCGTGACCTCACGGGTCTACCGCGGAGGTCCGCCCCACGCGGCTCCCTGTCTCGAAGTGGACGTCGATGTTCACGGCGAAGCTTTCCTCAAACGCATGGTCCGCGTCATGGCCGGAACACTGGTCGGCGTGGGGTGGGGGGAACGCACGGGAGGGAGTATCGAGGCGGCCCTGGAAACCGGCGATCGTCGGCTGGCCGGTCGTACCGCGCCGGCCAGCGGCCTGACCCTCGTTGAGGTTCGGTGGCGCCGCGTCGAGATGGAGAATCGGATCGCCGCCCAAATGGAGCCCGACTCTGCATGTTAGATCACGGCGACCGCTGCATGCCTGAACCGCGAGCATGGCATGGGACGGAGGTCGCAAGGTCGTGCCCCGGTCGGTTCGCGGCGCCCTCGCCCCGGCTCGTAGCGGAGGTCCGCTAGTGGCCGAAACACTCCGTGCATCCGGCCGGGTTTCAATCGCTGTCGCCACCTCACGGGTGCTCGGCCTGGTCCGAGAGTCGATCTTCGCGTCGCTGTTCGGCAGTGGGGTCGTGGCGGACGCGTACCAGGTGGCCTACCGAATTCCCAATCTTTTGCGCGATCTCTTCGCCGAGGGAGCGCTCTCGAGCGCGTTTCTGCCCACGTTCACCGCAAGTTTAGTCGGCGAAGATAAGGAGGCTGCGTATCGATTGGGGAACTTGGCGCTCTCTGGCGTGTTGGCTTGCACCGGAGTTGTCGTGGCATTGGGGACGATCTTCGCGGAGTCGGTCGTCATCGCCATTTCGGACGGATTTTCCGGTTCGTCCGATGCCGCCTACAAAATCGGCCTCGCCACCGAACTGACGCGGATCATGATGCCACTTTTGTCTGTGGTGAGTCTGTCCGCCGTGTGGATGGGGATGCTCAACGCGCAAAAACGTTTCATGGCGCCAGCGTTCGCCCCCGCGATGTTTAACCTCACGAGCATTGCGGTGGGCGGTGGGATCCTGTTGTCCGGCGAGCAAGGGCGGTGGGCGATTCTCGCGTGGGGGGTCGGCACGTTGGGGTCGGGCCTCCTCCAGGCACTCGTTCAGCTGCCAGCCCTGTGGCGACTCGGTTACCGCCCCTGGCCGCGCGTAGGGGGAATTCTTCATGACCCGCGGATCCGTAGGATCGCCCGACTGATGGGTCCTGCCGTGTTTGGGCTTGCGGCGGTGCAGGTCAATCTATTTGTCAACACACGTTTCGCGGCGAATCTGGGGGATGGTCCGGTCTCGCAGCTGAGCTATGCGTTTCGCCTGTTCTATCTCCCCGTGGGGGTGTTTAGCGTCGCGTTGGCAACCATCACGACCGTGCGGGTGTCGGAGCATGCGGCACGTGGTGAGAGCGGTGCACTGCTGGAGAGCACGGCCGAAGGGTTGCGTGCGGTGTGGATGCTCATGTTGGGCAGTACAGTGGGGTTGCTCGTGCTGGCGCAGCCCGTTGTGGAGGTCATCTACCAGCGAGGAGCCTTTGACTCGGATGCGGCCCTTCGCACGGCGGCCGTGTTGACTGCGTACGCGGTCGGACTTGTACCCTACGGCATGGTTAAAATACTTGCTCCGGTATTCTATGGCATCGACAAAGCGCGCGTTCCCGTGATCGCATCCATGGTGGCCGTGGCCGTTAACCTGAGCTTCAACGCTGCAACCTACCGCTCGTTGGGCGCACCCGGACTCGCCTTGGGCACGAGCTTGGGGGCGATTGCCAACCTCATCGTGCTTCGGATCGGATTGGCGAGATCCGTTGGCGCGCTGCCTTGGTCCGGGCGCCACCTGTTGGTGCTGCTCGGCGGCAACGTGGTGATGGGAGGCTTGGTATGGTCGCTGTGGCGTTTCGCCGTGGCCGAGTTGTTGGACGCGGAGGTCGTCCCGCGCTGGATCACGCTCGTGGTCTCGCTCGCCGTCGTCATCACGTTGGGATGCCTGGTGTACGCAAGGTTCCTCGCCGCGTGGGGGTATCCGGATGCGCGGGTGCTCTCGCAGTTGCCCGCAACGATCTGGAGCCGGCTCCGCCGGCGACGGTAGTCACGCTTCGCGGTTGTCGTGCGTGGTTTTCGTGTTTGGGGAACGTGGCGTGGCGTGGCGTGGCGTGCCACGCTCCGCTGATGATCGAAGCGAGACATCTTGCCAAGCGATTCGGAGACGTCGTCGCCGTCGCTGACGTTTCGTTCACGGCGCGCGACGGGGAGATTACGGGCTTGCTCGGCCCCAATGGCGCAGGCAAGACCACTACGCTGAGGATGATCTATGGCCTGATCCGGCCCGATCGCGGCGAAGCCCGCGTGGACGGAGATGGGGTGGAGGCAAACCCGCTGCGTGCCGCGGGTCGCATGGGCGTGTTACCCGATGCGCAGGGATTGTACCCGCGGTTGACGGCCCGCGAGCATATCCAGTATTTCGCTCGTCTGCAGGGGCTCGATGGCGCGCCGCTACAGCGTCGCGTGCAGCACTTGCTGGAGCGCCTCGACATGGCCTCGATCGCAGATCGCCGTGCGCAAGGATTTTCGCAGGGTGAGCGCATGAAGACCAATCTCGCCCGCGCGTTGGTCCACGAGCCACGAAACGTGCTCCTCGATGAGCCGACCAATGGTCTGGATGTCATGAGCATTCGAGGGCTACGAGATCTGATCCGTCGACTGAAGGACGAGGGCAGATGCGTGCTGTTCTCGAGTCACGTAATGCAGGAAGTGTCGGCCCTGTGTGACCAAATTGTGATCGTTTCCGAGGGACGAATCGTGGCCCGCGGCACGCCCGACCAGTTGCGAGAGCAGACGGGTGAAGCGAGCTTGGAGGATGCCTTCGTCGCGCTGACGGGGCCGGCGGGGCCGGCGGGGCATCGGGGGGGCGGAGCATGAACGTCGCCCAAAACGGCCACGACATTGTGGGTCTGGCCAGAGCCGAAACCAATCCGACGCGAGCGCGCCATCAGTCAGGGACGGCGATATTTGCGGCGGCTACCGCGGAACGTACAGCCAAGACCTTCGCCGGCAGCCGCACGCAAAGCTTCGCTTCTTCGTCTGTGTTTCCCGAGAGGCGTCGGAGCTTCAGCGTTCTCAACGGGTCTTCGAACACGGCTTCTGGCATCTCCTTAATGCCGTCGAGCGCTCGAGACAGGGCTGCGCAGGGACGGCCAGCCTGGCCGAACTCGTGGAGGTCGCGGATGAGGCTGAGTTTCCGATCGATTCGAGACGAACTGGCGGGTTCGAGGCGGAGCACTCGGAGCACTCGGTGACGTTGGTTGTAGCCCAGTGAGCGGCTGCGTTTGGGCTCGTTGATCAATTCGATCAGAAAGCCGTGCCCTTTGACGCCCATGTGGCGGATCGCCGTGTCGATGGCGTGGTGGCGCAGCGACGGTTTGCGAAGCAAGCGATCGAGGGTCACGCGAACGGGCGGATTGTCGATGAGCTTAGGCTGGAGTGCGAGCGCCTCGCCAAACCGAGCGAGTGCGAGTCGCTGCGTGGAGGTGGTGGCGGCGAGCGCCCGACCTTCGCGCCAGATGAGCTCGGCACTGCGGGGATCCGCATCTCGGAGCACCCGTAGCCGCGCGAGTGCGCCTTTCGTGTCCCCGCGGCGTAGCATTTCGTCCACGGCGAGGTGGCGTTCCTCCTGAGTGCCGCTATCGACCGCGCGAGCTGGCTGGGCATGATGTTCCACTACAGGCATGGTCGCCGATGGCGGCGCGGTCTCGGTGGTACGTCGATCGTTGTGGCCGCGCGCCGCGTCGTGGGGCGCGCTCGAGGCTTGAGGTTGTCGGTCGGCTTGCGCGTCGGTCTGCCGGTCGGTTGGGGCGTCCCCTTGTCCGTCGCGTTGCATGAGGGACACGACCCCGGTGGTGAAGATGCCGAGTCCCAGCGCGATCGATCCGCCGACGACAGCGTACGCCGGGACGCGTTTTCTTTGTGGGGGGTCCGCCGGGGGGGGGGGCTGGGTGCGCGTGGCAGGTTCGCGGTGGTACAGCAACGCGACGGCTCGACGGAGGGCCGACTTGAAGCGCCGGACGACGGCTGGGTTGAGCGTGACGGGCAGGCCATCCGCGAGTCGGGTCTTGAGCGGCGGATTGACCGAGACGCGGGGCTGCGGCCGAGGGGGAGCCGCGGGGCGGCCCTTGCTTGCCACCGGGACCGAAGCACGCGCACGACGGAGCACATCGCGGACGGCGGACGCGTCGCGAGGTCGCTTTGCTGGATGTTTGTCGAGCAGTTCGTGCACCAGTTGCGTGACGATCTCTGGCACCGCTTCGGGGAGCGGGGGGGGGACGTGATGCAGATGCATGCTGAGCAGCGTCGCGCGATCGAGGGCTCGGAATGGCGGATCTCCGCTGAGTGCTTCGTACAGCAGCACGCCGAGCGCGTACATATCGCTTCGTTCGTCGCCCGGTTCCCCGCTCGCCTGTTCTGGACTGAGGTAGGTGGCGTCGCCCATCTCGACTGCGGCGCCGGTGGCCGAGGCGTCGTAGCGTGCGCCCCATTCCCAGAGGAGAGAAACGAGTCCGAAGTCCGCGACGACATAGCGTGGCTCTTCACCCGCGTTCGTTTGATAGAAGACGTTCTCCGGCCGTAGATCGAGATGAACGATCCCGTGGCGGTGGAGGTGGGCTAGCGCCGAGGCGATTTGCGCTCCGGCATCCAAAGCGGCGTCGAGCGTGATCCCGCTTCCGCTTTGGAGCGCCCAGGTGCTGCTGTCGACGAAGGGAGTCGCTACGCATGCGAGCGATCGCGTCGCCGCTTCCCAAGCGAGCACGGGCATGAGGTTGGGATGCTTGACGGCCAGAATCCGCGCACTGGCGGACTGCATGGCCGGTGGTACTTCGCGGTCGGCCAGTCCGGCCGGTGGCAGGAGGCGCAGCGCGACTTGGGCGTCGTCACGCTGGTCGCTCGCCCGAAACAGGGACCCAAAGCAGCCGTCGGCGATCCAGGCATTGATCTTGTACCGCTCCGCGACCACATTGCCGACCGCGGTGGCGTTTCTCGATCGCGTGGATACCTGTGTGAAATGTGACGAAGCTTGACTCATTGTTCCAACGCTACCGGCCAGCGCATCCAGTCGAGAATCGACTTGAGGGGGACGATGCGCACGTCTTCTTTGGATAGCGCATATGCGACGAATTCTTGGATGGCCTGTTGACGATCTTCCACCGTGGCGTTGGGCGGCGCGGTGTATTTCGACGAATACTCGTCGGTGTGGGCTCCGAACATGAAGGGCGCTCGGTTGCCTTCCAGGCGCAGATCCAACGTGTACTTGAGCGTGGCCAAGAATTCGGCCTTGTTCATCTGGAACCCCACCCACAAGTTGTAGTCGAACCCCGTGATCTTGCCGCTGGCGGGATCGTACCAGTTGTTGATGGCTTGCAGTTTGTCTCGCAGGCCACTCGGGACGCCATACGCTTCGCACAGTTCGTCGGGGGGCGCGACGACGGGGTGTACGGGCATTTCCCACAGGCCAGGGTGGGCGGTGAGTGATTCTTTGATCTCCCATTCCACCAATACGTCGTGGCCCTCGCTACCTTCATCCAGCGTGTAGGGCCAGTTGTAGTTGGTGCCGTCATGGTCGTCCTGCCAGCCATCCTCGATGCTGCAATCGTACCAAAAATCAAGGCCCTGGATCGCGGCGAATGTCGCGTCGTTGTATTCGAGAAACGGCGTGCGAAAGCCGAAAATCTGAGCTGGACTTGCGCCGATGCCTTTGGTGGGATCGGGAGAGTTCGCCACTTCTGCTGGGTCGAAGGGCTTGACGAGCCAGCTGAGGCATTGCTCGATTTCACTCGTCCATGCGTCAACGGCGAAGGCGCTGCCGTGGGCGTGTGTGTGGGTGTGGTTGCCAATCTCGTGGCCGTCCTGGAGCGCGATGTTCCACGATTGCTTGACGTAGACTGGGGTCTCGGAGATCCAGTCGGCGATATAGGTCCCCGTATTGTAGTAGGTGACCCGGGCCGGTGTGCCATCGTGCGTGGCCGCTTGTCCGCTTCCCGCCGGGTTGGTCAGGCCGCGGAAGAGGTCGACGGACCAGGACATGCCACCCGTCCCGCCGCTGCCGTCCAGCCCGGAGTACGCGTTGTCATCGAAGCCGATGGAGACGAACATGGGCACGCGGCTGGGCTTGAGGTCGCAGGGCGGGGCTTGAGACGCGGGTACATGATCGTCCCACGCGAAGTCCGGGGGCGAGCCTTCCTGGTCGCAGTCTTCCGATCCTGGGTCGTCGTCGTCGTCGTCGTCGTCGTCGTCATCGTCACCGTCGTTGCCGTTGCCGTTGCCGTCGTCACCGTTGCCGTCGCCGTCGCCGTCGCCGTCGCCGTCGCCGTCGTCGTTGCCGTCGTCGTTACCGTTGCCGGCTGGGCCGCCATCCCCAGCACCTGTCTGGCCGCTTTCGCCGCCGTTCACCGCAGGGTCGCCGGCCCCGCCGAGTAGCCCCGCGCCCGTGTCTTCACCCATCTTGTGACTGCACTGGGTCGCAGCGAGCGGTAGGCCGATCACTACGATCAACATCAGAACATTGCGCTTCACCATTAATGTCGCTCTGTGGGTTGTTGGATCTGGCCACGCGAGGAGCGGAACACCGCAGCGCGCGAGTTGCGCGAGTCCTCAGTGCAAGGGCGAGGGCTAAGTGGCCGCGTTGGGGGAGACAGGTTGCAGGTTTTCTTCGCTTGATCCACGCGGTCCCACGGTCGGCGCGGGTTGGCCGTGCCTTTCGGGAGGCCTCGCCGGTGGCGATCGCCTCGGATGTCCCGGCTCGCGTTGCATGCAGCCCCGTCGCGCCACGCGTTCGATGCCTGAACAAGTCGCGCGGGGGGCTGGGGGAGACCGCGGGGGGCTGGGGGAGACCGCGGGGGGCTGGGGGAGACCGCGGGGGGCT
>JAZGFE010000185.1:0-7925 GCA_036479215.1 Nannocystaceae bacterium
AGGTGGCGGAGGATGGGCTCTGCGACGGCGCTTTCCGGGTTTCGCGCGGCGGGACGTGAGTTTGTGCGAATAACGCAGGCGTTGTATGCGCGCTCTGGCCGACCAAGGGCTTGGCATCACACCCAACGAGGTGTGTTGCTCTTGCGCACCTGAAAAACTTGACACCGTATATCTTTCTTCGTAGTTAACAACGCGTTGTGACGCGGGCGAAACTCACTGCAGGCGAGCTCGAGACCTTTCGCTCCAACGCGATCGCCTGGGTGATCCAAATGATCTCCAAAAGGGGTCCTCAGAGTTTCTCGATGCGAGCTCTCGCCAACGAACTCGGGGTGAGTCCGATGACTCCTTATCGCTACTTCACAGACAAGGACCATCTGCTAGCGACCGTACGAGAAGAGGCGTTCCGGCACTTCGCGGATAGCCAGCGGGCCGTCTACCAAGCCACCGACCCTGCCCACCGCCTGTCCGCACTCGGCCGCTCCTATCTCCAGTTTGCGATCGACGAGCCCGGATTGTACCGTGTCATGTTCGACCTCGAACAAGCACCCTCGGACACCCATCCGGGCCTAGCGAAGGAGCAAAACCGCTCGTTTTCCTATCTGCTAGCGTCCATGGAAGAGGCCATCAGAGCAAATGGACGCACGGGAAATGCGCTTTTGCTCGCTCACCTGGCCTGGGCAACCGTTCACGGCATCATATCGCTCCACTTCGCCGGGAAATTGACGATCGGATGTGCCCTCGAAGACCTACTCCAAAGTTCTTACTTTCGTATCCATGAGGAATTCCGATCCCCCGTAGTGGGAAACCATGCGCATTCGACCAAGTGACTGCCGCGGCAATACGCTGTTAAAAAGGCGAAACCTGAGTCTGACATCGTACTTTCGATCCCACCATAGTCAACAGGAGCACAAGACAATGACAATGACAAGCAAGATCATCCCGTTCACAGTTTCCGCAGCCATACTGCTCTCCCTCTCGGTCAACGCGGCTCTTGCCGCAGGAGATCAAACGCGCAATACCATTAATGTCAAGGTAGCGGGGGTCGGAAACAGTACCGGAAAGATCCGTTTTGGGCTCTACGACAGCAGCCAGGGTTTTCCGGACATTGGCAAGGAGATGCGGCTCGTTTCCCTTCAGGCAAAGAAGGGAACGGTGCAAGCTCGATTTGAGAACGTCCCAGCCGGTACCTACGCGCTCGCGGTGTTTCATGATGAAAACTCCAATGGATCGCTAGACAAGAATATGCTCGGGATACCGAAAGAGGATTTCGCGTTCAGCAACAACGCCCGAGGGATGCTCGGTCCACCCACATTCAAGAAGGCGTCGTTTCAGTTCAGTCAGGAAACAACACTTTCGATAGTACTCACGAACTAAGACAAATCTCCGGATCAAAACGGGATACCGCGCCGGGTTCTGTATGACCACGGCCGTCTCCGATCCATGGCCCGTGGAGAATCGTCGCGGGAGCCGCCACTCTCACCACTATTTTTCTGGATCCTAGCGAGGAACGTCCAGAATGATCGGAATCTAGCCACAATCATGACTCATCAAGTCTACGCCCTGGTCACTGGAGCAAGCAGTGGTATCGGAGCCGAAATCTCTCGATTGCTCGCCACTCAAGGTTTGAATTTGGTCCTTGTCAGTAGACGACTGCAGGCCCTCAACGTGCTGGCGGCCGAACTCGAGTCGACATATTCCATCAAAGCTCATAGTGTGTCGGCAGATCTGTCCTCGAAAAAGGGCGTGGATGAGGTCCTGGCCCATACGCAGGCCAACCAGCTGACGATCGATATTCTCGTAAACAATGCTGGCAGTGGACTACTTGGTGAACATACCGAATTCGGAGATCACGACATCGGAATGATGTTGTATTTGAATGTCATCTCGGTTTCCTTGTTGTGTCGAGCGTACGGTGCCGAGATGAAGAAGCGAAAAAATGGTAGGATTCTGAATATTGCATCCACTGCTGCATTTCAGCCGACCCCCTTCATGTCTGCCTATGGGGCCTCAAAAAGTTTTGTTCTCCATTTTTCAGAAGGACTAGCGAAGGAACTGGAAGACGTTGGTGTGAGCGTTTGCTGCGTATCGCCTGGGCCAACCGACACCTCGTTTTTCGATGGATTCGATCCGCAAGGGGTTGGTGCCGGCATGTTTAGGATGTCGAACCGAGTGGATGCAAAACGGGTTGCTGCCATCGCTATCGACACGATGTTCAAAGGACACCTTTCAAAAATCGTCGGCACGAAACACCACTTCGCCGCCCTTTCCACTCGACTGGTTTCACGGGCAGCCGTTGCCCGCATATCGAAAAAGATGATGTTGGCGGAGTAGCACCCGTTCCATGTTCGGCCCGCGTAGGTTGAGAGCAACGGGGATCCGTCAGGGCAACAGGAATATGAAGTGATTCTGATGATTTCGTACCACTGCTACCGAATGACCCAACGATCTTGTGACCATGGAGGTGCACACGATATCCCAATCCCTTCGGGAGACCGTACTGGTCACGCGGCAGCCCAAGACGAAGGCTCACCCTGGCCAGGTTGAGCGTTGTGGTGTCAACGAGTCGAGGAAATGTCGTTCAGGCCGTGTGTGAGCCCGTACAGTGGGCACACGTCCTGGGGCCCAAGGGGGGAATTGACCGAGCAGTCTCGGCCACCAAATAGGATTTTTCCTTTTTCAGCATTGAGTATACTCCGGGGCTCCGATTCAACACTACAAGATCCTGCGCGAAGTAGTGGTTCGCCGGCTGTCTGAACATCGAGAACAACGAGGAGCCGTCAGGGCAACAGGAATATGAAGTGATTCTAATGATTTCGTACCACTGCTACCGAATGACCCAACGATCTTGTGACCATGGAGGTGCACACGATATAACCTCCTACGCAAAGCAGAGCACGTCAGAGGTGGCATCGCGCGAAAACGCCGCAGGGCCGGATACGATACCGAGGTCCTCTCTCAAATCATCAATCTGCCCCTCCCTTCAACTGCCTGAAATCATTGGAGAAACGATGCGATCGCCCTGGCATCTCCCCCATCATGTTGTAGCCACACTCCACACACACCCATTGCTTCGAATTCATCTGTCGTCCTTCCCACTAGGGAGTCTTGACCGGCTTCAGTGCGGTCTTCTCAGCCAGGTATGTGATCTCAGAATTGACTTCAACTCAAAATTGATTTCAAGAGCTTTTCCGGCTTCAACTTTCACATTTCTTTCCGATTGCCCGTTAGTGGTGGGGAGAAAATCCGTCACAGTGACATCACCTGGCGGAATACTCTCGATCCGGCAACGGCCTTCAACGTTACTCACCGCGTGGGTTTGGCAATTGAGCACCAATACATCAATATGCATGAAAAGATGCATATCATATCACATCGTTGTCTTCAACGACGGGGGTGACTTGCGGCGCGTTGTGCGGGGCTGCTGCGCTCGGGGAGTCCAATTGCGTGTCCAAGGCTCGGAGATCGGCTCGGTGCGCTGCCACCTGAAGAACGCCGCCGGCCTGACTCCGTCCGATTGGGTCCGCACGTTGGCCATCTCCAGGCGATTCGCGTCCGTTTAGGAACCACCTCAATCTTGCGCAGACCGACACGGCCCGCTCGTTCCCCATCAGTAAGTGGCCGGAACGCCTGGCCAGCTGCGCCGCACTCTTAACTGGCATGAAGGGGGTCGTAGAACGCGGTGGTGTAAAGTGCGCGAATTGGGAGCGGGTCTTGTGCGAGGACGCGGATGTCTGGAAACTGGGGGCCCGATGAGGCCAAGAACGCTCGGCGACGCGGCGACCCGGCAACGTTTGCGACCGGGTGTGTGGTTTTCTCGCCGTGGCCCACAGAAAGCACCAAAGCACCAAAGTAGCGACGACACGCTGGGCGGGGGTATCTCGCTACCTCATCGTGGCGGACCGGATGATCTTGGGGTCGACGACCCAAGCGATGGCTGGCCCAGCGCGTCCAGTTTGCGCTGGAGCACACCCTTGGCGCGCTCCAGCGCCTTCAG
Organism: Nannocystaceae bacterium; assembly: GCA_036479215.1. Lineage (GTDB taxonomy): Bacteria > Myxococcota_A > Polyangia > Nannocystales > Nannocystaceae > FL481. Next base: position 3,995 of record JAZGFE010000185.1, read on the forward strand.
ATTCGTACGCAGGTTCTCTTCGTGGGTGGAGACCGCATCCAGCGCCGGCTCCGGCACATTCGCTTGGTCGTCCGTCCCGGCCGACACCGCGCGTCGCAGCGCCTGGATGTGCGTCTTCATCACCGACAGTCGAGCGCGCAACGCCTCGCGCCGGCTCTCATCGTGGGGAGCAGTGCGCAGCGACGCCTCAAGTTGTTGATCCCACGCCACGGGCACAAAGTCGTGCTCAGAGTGCGCTGCGGGAACCTCGACTTCCGCCGTTTCGATATCGGCCGTTTCGATATCGGTCGTTTCGACATCGGTCGTGCTCTGCGGCCCGTGTGCCCGACTTGATTCATCCGAAAGGCAGCTCGCCAGCCCGATTGCTGCGAACAAAAACGTACATGTTGCGGTTTTCATCTCGTTGCCCTTTCGTGCGCTAGTTGCAGTCCGCCAAATAGGCCTGGTTTGTGACATTTTCCCGAACCTCTTCGAACCCGAATACTGCCACCCCCATTGCCTGGAGTTGTGTCAGCGTGACGGGAATTTGTAGAACATCGAGCCCGCCTCCACCATTGATGACAGAGCCAAAGGCGTCTTGGAGCTCGCACACGTCGTAGTAGACCACCTGGTCGTTCCCGCCCAACGCTGATACGAAGTTGGCACCCCTTCCGGGGACGATCAGATCGTCGTACGCACTCCCCGTGATGTTGTCCCGGCCTGCACCGCCGATGATAGTTGCAGGACCGTAGGCCGAAAGCACACCGTCTCCCGCAAGTCCGTACAACACCTTGTTCCCCGTGCCGTATGCAACCATCACGTCCCCCATCTCACCTCCGATCGCCGTGTGCTTTCCACCGTAGTCCGTGAAGTTCGCAGGATCCAAACCGGAGGACTGAAAATCGTCACCATGGGCGGTCACGACCACGTCGGGGCCTTCGTTTCCGAACACGCAGTAGTCCTGCGAGTCTGGCGGCGCAATCACATCGGGCCCGTCGGAGCCCTCGATGATGGTCTGACCTTCCGAACAACACGCCGTCAGATCCCCAGGCTCTTCGACGGTCACCGTTTGTATCCTGTCTTCCACCGAACCATCGACATCGACGGTCCACTTGATCACATTGTCTCCCGTGGCGAGCACGACAACGGGGTGCTCGAACGCGATGTCGACCGGGCTGGGCAGGACCTGGCCGGCGGCCTCGATGAGCTGCGCGGCCACAACCTGAATCGTTCCTGCTTCGCACATTGCGTCGAAGGGCGTGAGCGGAAGTTGATGGACACTCGAGCCCGGCGAGCAGGTCTGGAGTGTGAGGTCCGGCCAGCAGCTGTCGGCGACATCTGGAAATGCGTCTTCGCCATCGGGGATGCCATCGTTATCGGAATCCTCGTCGATAATGTCCGGTGTGCCGTCTCCGTCTGTGTCATCCAGTGTATCGATGATGCCATCTCCATCCGTATCCACTGCGCCCTCGTCGATATCCAGAATTTCGTCGTTGTCCGAGTCCTCGTCGCAAGCATCGACAACGCCGTCTCCATCGCTATCGTCGAACCCCTCGACTTCATCGGGGATGCCATCGTTGTCACAGTCGCCATTGCCCGGCAAACTGGCCTCCTGACTCAGGTCCGCATAGAAAGCCGCGGATGCTTCACGTGTGAATGCGTCGGGAATGGGCATGGACAAGGTCATCTCCGCATCTTCCTCTTCGCCCACGGCGAGCCGCGCCTCCGCCGTGACTTCGCAGCGCATGACGATGTCGTACTGACCCCGGCCCTCGAACTCGCTAAACGCTGCACTCGCCCCGTCGCCGTCTTCGTTGAGCGCAAGCGGCAACGTGACGACCGACCCATTCGGCCGGGTAATGGTCGCGGTGTAGTGGACGCCAACGCCGAGTTTTCCGCGATTGAAGGTCGACCACGCCCGGATTTCCAGCGACGCGTCGTCCTCAACGCGAAAAGAAGACGTGCCCACATGGCAAGCCGCGCCGGGGTGGACAAGGCGGGTAGACAGGACCGTCTGCTGCTGACCCCGGCCCGCCAGTTCGAACGTCCACGCACCAGCGGTTGGCGCGGGAATACGAAACAGGACGAATAGGTTGTCGTCATCCACAAGAGCCTCGGACGCACTCGTGTCGTAGAACTCCCCGCCACTGGGACCGTGGACGTTAACCTGAGGGTTCCACAGGCGTGCGTCGGGCATGGCGTTCGTCAGCAAGACCCGCAGCTCTGCCGTGCCGGGCTCGACGTCGAGGTTGATGTACGTTGGCGTCTCCCCCGGGTCGTGCGAGCTTAGGTACAGTTGAGCCGCACGTGCTGGCGACTCCGCGTCGAGCCGCGCCAATAGCTCCGAGTACGCGTGGGGCAAGAAACTCCGGTCGTCGGCGCGAAGGATACGCACTCCCGCTTCTTCGGCCGCGGAGATGGGGAAGGTCTGACCCAGCTTGTCGCCTAGGGGCGTAAAGTAGACCGGAATCCCCGCAGCCCGAAGTGCCTTCGCTTCGGCGAGAGGGTCAGAGTTGTTGTTCTCCTCTCCGTCGGAGAACAGATAGACGACTTGATTTTCTTTGTTCGCCACATTGTCGAGCGTGTCCCTTGCATGAGCGAGGGCCGCCCCAATCGCTGTGGTGCCAAACGGCGTTTCAGAGTCGAGCGCATTGCCCACATCCATCGCGCTGTGCTCCGCCATCCCGAGTAGCAACTCGTTTGGCTGCGACAAGCTGCCCCCCCAAAACGTGCTCAACGAGATTTCGAGCCCCGAACCTTCGCGCTCCAGCATGAACGACTCCAGCGACGCCTTGGCCCACGCCCATCTTGTCTCCGTGTGCCCCTGCTTGGTCGACTCCTCCCCCATGCTGCCCGAGCGGTCCACAACGATGGCGATCTGCGTGTTGGACGGTATTGCTACGCTGGGGTTGGCGGGCGAGAAGGTGACGTTGAGCCCCTCGCAAACCGCCGGTGGGGCGGCGGTCGGCAATCCGCCCGACGGCGAGGCAAGATTGGGCACGCCAAGATGGTTTCGCACGTTCTCCTCCAACAATTCCCAATCGGAGAACAGGTCGCTCGTGTCGGTAAGGGGCGCCACTGCCTTGTGGCGATAGCCCCACAGCCCAAACGCAGAGAGTTCCCACCGGTCGTTGCCCTCGTTCCAGTTCAGACCACAATAATCCACATAGGACTGTGCCGGGGCTGCTGCCGCACAGTTTCCGAGTTGGCGCTTGAGCGTACCAGCCTCGTCGAACTTGATCTGGAGCTGGATGCTGTCCGTCGCCGACCGCTGCAAGAGCCTACGGAAGTCGATACGAAGGGTGGCCGTGCCCGCGCCGTTGGGCAACTGGCCCAGCACCAGCGTCGGGGTGGCGGTAGCTGCCGGGTCGCCGTCTATCTCGAGAAGCGCCCCACCCGCGCTTCTTGGACTGAACAGAAGCTCGTAGGTTTGGAGTATGGTGACGGCGGAAGCAGCCCCCGCCCCTGTTCCCCCTTCGCTGCGCTCAAAGACGCCAAGGTGCACATCCCAGCGATTCACGGTGCCTGTCTTGACGATGAACATGTGCACGGGATGTGCCGACTCCTTGTTGTACGAGGGCACGACCCCGAGGCTATCGAGGAACTCTTCCGAGTCGGACGCGTCCAGTTCGGCTTCGGCTCGAAGGATATTCAGGTCCGATGACGTGCCGACCCATGCCGATGTCGGCGCGTTCTCGTTGAGTTCGCCGTCGATGACGATATCTGTGCCCGCCCGCACTGCGGGGCACACATCGATGCTACCCGTGCCAGTCGCCACCTTCACAGCGTTTGTCCCGTTGTGGACGTAGGAGAGGTCCCCACGGGCTGAGTGATCCCCTCATTGCGAGGCCTTTTGTTCGTTTGGGACATTATCGCCAGGGAATATTTTCGCGATATAGACTACAAAGAAAACACTTGTGGTTTTTTTGAGAATGCACGATGAGATGTCCAT
>JAZGFE010000186.1:0-2443 GCA_036479215.1 Nannocystaceae bacterium
TAGGTGGCGGAGGATGGGCTCTGCGACGGCGCTTTCCGGGTTTCGCGCGGCGGGACGTGAGTTTGTGCGAATAACGCAGGCGTTGTATGCGCGCTCTGGCCGACCAAGGGCTTGGCATCACACCCCGTCGGCGGGCACGTAATCGGGAGGGCTACCGTCGTCTTTTGCCCTGCCGATGAGACGTACACACGCATTTTTTTCGCGATCCCGTCTCTCGACGGCGTCTACCTTCGGATCGTCGCATGTTCGGGACTTCGCCTGCTGCTCCGCCCGTGCACCGACGCACGCCCCTGCGCAGCTCCAGTGTGTCCATCCTGCGCGCGTCCATCCTGCGCGCGTCCATCCTGCGCGCGTCCATCCTGCGCGCGTCCATCATGTGCGCGGCCATCATGGCATGTGTCCAAGGTCCCGGCGCATTCTACCCGATTGCCCAAGCGGACCATGACCAGTTCGTAGACACGGTACAGCCCATCCTGGCCGACCGATGCGCGGAGAGCAGCTGCCACGGCACGACGGGGCGCCCGTTTTGGGTGTACAGCGTGAGGGGGCTGCGCCTCGGCGACAGCGCGGGCCCCCTTACGGCTGCGGAACTCGACGCCAACCATCTGTGCGCACGGTCGTTTCTTGCGGATCTTCCGGTGTCGTCGAACCCGCTCGATGCTCCAGATCCAAAGGCATCCCCATTGCTCACCAAGCCCTTGTCTGTCCACGAGGGAAGTGTACGGCACGCAACGGGTCCCGTATTTGAGCGACGCAGCGAACACGGCTACGTGGCCCTGCTGGCATGGGTCCAAGCTGCACTCGAGGAGGGCTAGGCCATGCACATTCGTCCCACAACGCGATGCAACTCTGTCACGACGCGAGTCATCCTTCCCGCGACGCGAGTCATCCTTCCCGCGACATGTTGCGCCGCAGCTTGCACGCCCCCCCCCCCTCTGCGCCGTCTCGCGACGCACTTCTCGATCTCGAAACCTGCGAGGAATGCCATCCCAAGCACGACCGGGAATGGCAGGGAAGCATGCATGCCTCTATGCCTCCGATGACCCGTACTTTCGCGCCATGAACCGCTGGGGACAAGACGCCACCAACGGTGCATTGGGCGACTTCTGCGTACGCTGCCACGCCCCGATAGCGCTCGATGAGGGTGAAACCCAAGACGGGCTGAACCTCGACGAGATCCCAACGTATCTTCGTGGTGTGACCTGCTACTACTGCCATACGGTCACGGCCGTCGAAGGCGCCCACAACAACCAGCTGGCCCGCACCGACGACGTGATCATGCGCGGATCCGTGCTCCATCCGGCGGAGACAGACAGCCACAGCTCGGCTCATTCACCGCTCCACGACGGCCGAGATCTCCGCTCCTCGGCACTATGCGGCTCCTACCACGATGTGATCACACCGAGCGGCGTCGCTCTAGAGCGATCCTTCGTCGAGTGGAGCGATTCGTTCTATGCGCACCAAAACCCCAGCCAGACCGGTCCCGCCTTGTACTCGCAGCGCTGCAATAGCTGCCACATGCCCGGTAGCGACGACGCCATCGCAGACGCAGAAGGCGTTCTCCCCAACCGTCGCCGCCACGACCATTCCATGCCCGGGCCGGGCGTGGTGGTCACCGCGTTTCCCGACCACCCCGAAGCCGAGGAGATCCGAAGCGAGCACATGCGGACCACCGAGGCGTTTCGCCGCGCGGCCCTGTGCGGCACGGTCTGCGTGAACGCAATTCCCAGCGCCGCACCGGATCTTCCGGACACCGTGGAAGTAGCGGTGTGGCTGCACAACGAAACCGCGGGCCACAGCTGGCCGAGCGGGGCGGCACAAGATCGCCGCGCCTGGGTCGAGCTGGTGGCCTACGCCGGTCAAGAGGTCGTGTACGAAAACGGGCGTCTCACGGACGACATGGCTGTCGGCACCCACGACGACGAGAGTTTGTGGGGGTTCGGCGATCGGGTATTCGATGCGGCGGACCAGCGCGTCCACGCGCATTGGCAGATCACCCGCTATGAAACTGGCTCCCTGCCCGTGGGCACACGCATCGGCGGCGATGCTGAAACTTGGATTCCCCGGACCTACGCCTATGCAGGTTCACTTCCCGATCGCGTCGAGTTGAGAATGAAGCTCCGCCCCATGCCACGAGACCTCCTAGACGACCTCGTGATCCGCGGCTACCTGGACGCGGCGGCGGCATCAGCCATGCCCACCTTCGACATCGCTGGCGTACACCTCGACTGGACCTCCGCCACCGCAGAAGCCACCGAGACCGCGGGAAGCTGCGTTAGCAGTTCACCCAGCTGCCGCGCGCCGATACCGTGGGGCACCTAGGCCTAGAACAAGCGCAAAAAAAATCTGAATACTGTGAATTTACCTGAAAGTCCCCTTGTTCGTGTAGTTATGAGCAACAGCGAACACGCGCAACCGAGCGCAAAAGGCACTTTCAGGTGAA
>JAZGFE010000187.1:0-2384 GCA_036479215.1 Nannocystaceae bacterium
GTCCGTGGTTCACTGCGGCATCGTGACGTCGAATCGCTGGTCGAATTCCCAGCCGTCCGATCCCGCGATGTTGCCTTGAAAGGTGACGATGAACGAGGCGGTATCGGGGTTCGACAGGACCGTGACCGTACCTTCAGCCGTTTGGTTCGTCGTGCCGTACCCGTAGCTTCCCGGGCCACCCGGTGTGTAGTTCAGATCGAGCTTGAGGGAGACCCCTGGGCCCGGATTGGCAAGATCCCAGGTGCCGTCCACGCCGCCGGGGGCGTCCAACTCAAAGGTGACCGAGCTTTCATGCACCGAGCCGATTGTCAGCTGAAGATCCAGTTTCCTCGTGGGGTCGAACTCGACGCAGGTGCGTAGGTCGGGACGGTTGAACACGGTACTTCGCTCCGCGCCGCTGACGCTGTGCATGTTCACAGCACCCGTGACCAGCTTGGGGTGCATTTGATTTTCGAATCGACACGTGGGCACCGGGGCCGGGCCTTCGGACTTGGGCCATACGTACACCGTGCCGAAGGCGACCGCGCCCCCTTGGCCGGATGCCGCGATGCCGAGGATATCGGCACCTCGAAAGGGTGTGGGGCTTTCCACGGTGCTGCGCCACACGACGGCACCCGTATCATCACGTTTGCTCAGAGTGGCGGCCGGGGCCCGGTGGGGGCCAGACGCAATCAGTCCGCCGTCGATGCTCGGCACCATCCGAACGAGGTACTCCGACGATGGCCAGGCCCATGCCTCAACGTCCTTGTCGTCTTTGGCGACGACGTTGAGGTCGGAGTATAGTGCGACGAGACCGCTGTCGAGAACCGTGAACGCGGCCGGGTTGTCGTCTATCTCAAGGGTTCGTTCCCAAGCGAGTTCGCCCATATCATCGAACTTGGCCAGGCGGGCCGTTTTTTCCTGGTTGTCGGAGCTCGTCGGTCCATCATAGCTGACCACGACGGACCCGTCTGTGGCCACGGCAATGTGTCGTACGCTGGTTTCAGCATCCCATACCTTTTCCCATTCGAGCGAGCCATCGGGACTGCGTCGTTGCAGCCATGCGCCGCAATCACCGAGACATCCGTAGCGGGCCAGGTATAGGGCTCGGTTTTCGTGGGCGACGATCTCCGCATGGCTCCACGTGTCCAGCGCTCCGGCGGGACGAAGGCGCACGGCATGCTTCCAGACGAAGTCCGGACTCTAGAAGTCGAGGACCGGGGCGACCTCGCGAGCACCAGTCGTCTCGTACTCCGCCGCTCCGAGGGTAGCGATGCGGCCATCTGGCAACCAAGTCACCGCGGCGAGTGTCTGGCTGGCCGCACCGTCGATCACATGACCCGCACGCCCGTGCTCGACCCCGCTCGAGTCGAGAACGAGCAGGTGCGTGTCGCCGCCAAAATCGCCACCCAACGCCGTCAGACCGCTCGCCGACACATCGATCGACACAATACGGGCGTCATCCCTCGCGTACTCGGTCGACCAACTTTCCTGGCCTGTTGTATCGTATGCTCTGACCCACCACGCCCGCGCCCCGGGATCGTCATTGCCATCGTCGTCATCGCCCTCACCTGCATCACCTGCATCACCTGCATCGTCGTTGTTGGTGTCGTCATCGTCGCCGGTTTCGCCGGTTTCGCCTTCTTTCGAGCCGCCGCCCGGTCCGTTGTCCGAGCCGTTGTCCGAGCCGGGGTCGGGTGTCGGTTGGGTCGGGGGGGAGGCTCCTGCCGCGGCAGCGCTCTCGCTCTGGTTCGTGCATCCGGACAGGGGCCATGCAACGCATGAAACAGCGAGGAGCGCGCTCCTGATGGATCTGGGGAGGGACATGCGAGTCAGGTGCCGCGAGGGCGGTGTTCGATCATGTGGCCGTATGGCCGTATGGCCGCATGGCCACATGGCCACATGCACGACGGACTCGCCGGCGTCGCAGGCACCACCCACACGCGCTCTGCCCTGGTCCTTGAGCGTGGTGTGTTCACCCCGGCGCACGTGGGGGGATCAACTTCCCAGTTTGGCAGCGCGCAGCGACAGTACCGCACACTGTCGTCGCGCTTGTGCACCCGGCCGATTTGAGGGGAAGAAGCTCGCACCAGGAACCCCGCACGCACCAAGTTTCTACGTTGAGGTCAGGCATATCCGCTGAGCTTCGCCTGGAGTTTCCTGTACTGGTACTTCATCAGCTGTTCTTTGCTCGGGTCGCCGTTCAACCACTCGAGTTGGGTGCAGCTCGTCTCAGATCCAGCTGCGCGAAACCCGGCGCCGATGTCGTAGACCCGATCCGGAATTCGCTGCGATTCAACCCCCAACGCTATTGATCTCGAGTCCCAGGCCGCCCAGGATCCCTCTCTAAGTCGCTGAATTCGGCGTTTGCAATGAGACGATCTGCACCCACTCGAGTTGCTCCG
>JAZGFE010000188.1:0-5001 GCA_036479215.1 Nannocystaceae bacterium
ATGGACATCTCATCGTCCATTCTCAAAAAAACCACAAGTGTTTTCTTTGTAGTCTATATCGCGAAAATACTCCCTGGCGATAATGTCCCAAACGAACAAAAGGCCTCGCAATGAGGGGATCACTCAGATGTGGCCCAGCCTCGAACATCGCAAGCCCGACGACGCGACTTTGGCCAGCCTTTGCATGCCCAAGCTCGCGCGTTTGCGGGAGATCGTGGAATCGGTGGCCGTCGATCAGGGCCGCAAGATTGTGATCTTCAGCCAGTGGCGTCGGGCCTTGACCCTGGCCCACTGGGCCATCGCCGACCTTTTGGACGCGGCCGGTAAGCGGGCTCGTTTCTTCACGGGAAAAGAGTCGCGCAAGCGCCGGACCCAAAACGTGATCGACTTCCACGACGATCCGGATCTCGCAATCCTGCTTCGTACCGACGCCGGCGGAGTGGGCCTCAACCTCCAGCGCGCCGCCAGCTGCTGCGTCAACTTCGAGATCCCCTGGAATCCCGCCGTGCTCGAGCAGCGAGTGGGCCGGATTCATCGGCTGGGGCAGTCTCGACCCATCGACGTCTACAATCTGATGAGCGTGGCCTCGATCGAGGCCCGCATCGCCAACGCGGTGTCGAACAAGCAGGCCCTGTTCACCGGCCTGTTCGACGGAGATAGCCAGGAGATCATGTTCGAGGGCTCGGCGAGCTTTCTGTCGACGGTGGAGGCGCTGGTGGACGCGGACGCGGCGTCCGGCGGTTCGAACAGCGGCTCGGCCGACGACCTCACCGAACCGGACCCCGATGTCGATCTGAGGGTGGACGGGCAGCAAGGTACGGTGACCGAGGACCCCCACATCGAGGACCCCCGCGTCGCCGACATCGTTCGGGCCGCCGACGAGACCGCTTCCGGGGACGAACCTGGCCCGCGCACCAATGATTCGCGGACCGGTCAAGTCCCCGCGGACGCGGACCTCGTAGCGGGTTCGAGCCCGTCTCTCCCACGTCCGGAGACGCTGCGCGCGCTGATGTCCGAGGTCCGCGTGGAGCCGACTGCGGACGGAGGCATCCGCGTCGAGGCCTCCGCCGAGGCGGCAAAGACCCTTGGGGCGCTGTTCGCCGGGATGGCCCAGTTCCTGGAGCAGGCCGCGCCCACCTCCAATTAGGCCGATCGACCGCTGTTCAATTCGCTAGTTGGACGGACGGGCCATGTCCCGCTCGCCAGGTCGTAGTTTCCGGAGGTTTCGCCTTGGACACGGCCGGTGCTAGTCTGCCTTTCTCCGCACGACTGAGCCACGCAAGCAGGACGGGACACACAAAGCTCATGTTGACCGACGAGGAACTCGTTCATCTGCTGACCGATCTCGAGTCTGATCGTGCGGAACGCAAGGCGTCGGCCTCGGATATGAAGAAGATCCGCCGGGCGATCTGCGCCTTCGCCAACGACCTCCCGGGCCACGCCCGTCCGGGGGTCGTGTTCGTCGGAGTTAACGACGACGGCTCGTGCGCGGGACTTGGCGTGAGTGACGAGCTTCTCAGCAAGCTCGCCCAAACCCGCAGTAACGGGGACATTCTTCCCATTCCGTCCGTCCAAGTCGACCGGCGAACGCTGCGTGGCTGCGAAATCGCCGTCGTTGAAGTGTCGCCCGCCGCCGCTCCCCCAATCCGGTTTGACGGGAGAATCTGGGTGCGAGTCGGTCCAACAACCCAGCAGGCCGGTGAGGACGACGAACGCGTCCTCCGAGAGCGTGCGAGATCGGGGAACCCGAGCTTCGACCGGCGCGCAGCGCCGGACGCCACGTTGGCTGATCTCGATGTCGACTATTTCACAGCGGAATATCTGCCATCGGCGGTAGCCGCCGATGTTCTCGCTCGCAACGAACGCAGCACCATTGAACGACTTGGGTCGCTACGCTTGATTGCCGCCGATCTCCCCACATACGGCGCGCTAATCCTTCTCGGCAAGCAACCACGGGATTTCGTCCCTGGCGCATACGTGCAGTTTCTGCGTATCGACGGCGTCGAACTGGGCGATCCAATAAAGGATCAGAAGGAGCTGACGGGGCCCCTCCATGAGGTCGTGCGGCAGATGGATGAGCTGCTCGACCTTAATATTTCGATCGCAACGGATCTCGTCGGCGCTTCTCGCGAACAGGTCGCGCCTGACTATCCGGTCGCAGCTCTCCAACAGATAGTCAGGAACGCGCTCATCCACCGCAACTACGAGACAAGTCACGCTCCGGTTCGGCTCTATTGGTTCCGAGATCGCGTGGAAGTCCACAATCCAGGGGGGCTCTATGGCCAGGTCGTGCCGAGTAATTTTGGCAAAGGAGCGACCGACTATCGCAACCCGCTCATCGCCGAGGCAATGGCGAACCTTGGCTATGTTCAGCGCTTCGGGTACGGGATTCCGACCGCGAGGAGGCTCTTGCAGGAAAATAGGAACCCGGCGCCGGAGTTTGAGTTCGAGCCCACCGCCCTCCTGGCGAAGATCAGAGCCAGGCAATGAAGACGATCGCATTTTTCAACAACAAGGGGGGCGTTGGAAAGACCACGCTCGTCTATCACGTAGCATGGAGCTTCGCTGATCTTGGCCTGAATGTGCTTCTTGCGGACTTTGATCCTCAGGCGAACCTGACATCGATGTTCCTTGACGAGGATAGGCTCACGAAACTCTGGCCAGACTCCAGTCATCCCTATACGGTTCTTGGCGCCGTCGACCCGATGTTGCGCGGGATAGGAGACGTGTCCGAGCCGCACGTTGAGGAGATCGCGGACGCGATAGGGTTGTTGGTTGGCGATCTCGGCCTTTCGCGTTTTGAAGACAAACTGTCGCAGGATTGGCCGCGGGCACTCGATCGGCATGAGGACGCCTTTCGTGTACTGTCCGCGTTCCACCGCATGCTCGACATGGCTACCGACGCACAACGTGCGGATGTCGTGCTTATCGATGTTGGGCCGAATCTAGGCGCCATTAGCCGCGCCGCCCTGCTCAGTGCGGAGCACGTCGTGGTCCCGCTGGCGCCAGACTTGTTCTCCCTGCAGGGACTTCGCAACCTCGGCCCGACCCTGAGAGACTGGCGGCAGGGCTGGGTGGAGCGGCTCAGCAAGGCTCCCGACGACCTCCCCCTCCCGCAAGGATCCATGACTCCAGCGGGGTACGTGGTGCTTCAACACAATGTTCGTCTCGATCGCCCCGTTCGTGCGTACGCCAAGTGGATGACGCGGATTCCGGGCGAGTATCGGCATTCTGTGCTCGCGGAAGAGCAACTCGACGATGTGCGTGTCGACACTGACGAGCACTGCCTCGCCCAACTGAAGCACTACCGCAGTCTGATGCCCATGGCGATGGAGGCGCGAAAGCCGATATTCCATCTCAAGCCGGCCGACGGTGCTCTCGGAGCGCATGTTTCGGCCGCACGGCAATGCGGTGAGGATTTTCGCAGGCTCGCGCGATCGATCGCGACGAGGTGTGGCGTACGTGTCTAGCAGTGTGGGCTTTGCCCGTGCTCAACCCACCGCTATCGGATCCGGCCCTGTTCCTGGGCCTTGCGAAGATCGGCGCGACCTTGAAATCTCCGAGCACCACGCGACCGCGCTTGCCACGTGCGCGGCTCACCGGGAGAGGCAGTGCCACGCACTGCAACGAGAGTTCGAATGCCGCGAAACACCGCGGCCAGTAGCCAAGCGCACCCGTCCCCCCGTTGATCTGCTACAGAAACGCGCGTGCACGATCCGGTTGAAGCGGTGTCGGCCCTTTCCGATCTCCAAAACACGCTCCCGCAAATTTTCTAGCAAGGAGCTTGAACCGTTCGTCGAGCGCTTCGTCGAGGCAGGACTCGCTTTCGATCCCGAGCCCGGCCGATACAACGCTACGTACACTGTTCTTGAGGTGCTTGTTGATCGCCGGGACCTGCACATCGAAGAGCTCGGCGAGGCCCTTCTGCGTCAGCCATGCGGTCTCATCACGGAAGAGCACGCTCAAGTTCACGTCCCCGTCCGGCGCTGCGTAGAGCAAGAACTCGCTGGCTACGGGGGCCGGTGGTCGGGACTGCTCGCTCATGCGATGACCTCGGTCGGTAGGGTCGTTGGCTTTGCGGCCGAGTGGCTCGCGGTGGCCGACGCGGCTGCGGGGATCAGCACCCCGCCGGACTTCTCGTGGCTCCCGCGGGGGGCGAGCATTCCGAGACTATACTTGTGTTCAGGTGCTGATGCGAGTCCTGGATCGGCGAAATCAGCAGCTTGGCCGGGCTCTCGGCCGGGCGTCCGTAGGCTCGGCCGCCACGTCGTTCTGATCCTCACCGCTGGCTGCCATCGGTTCACGCCCGGGGCAAAGGTGCTCGATGTCGGATCCGGAACCGGTCGAGATCTGGCCGCGTTGCTCGACGCGGGATACGACACGTACGGGTCCGGCCCGGTCGAGGAGATGCGGGCGGTGTCGACGGCCCGGCATCCGGGCTGGCCTAGCGAGTGCAAGAAGGCGCCCTGCCCTCGGCCGCGGCGCGGTGGCGAAAGCCCGAGGGAAGGTTCGACGGGGTGCTGTGCTCGCCACTCCACGATATCCGGGAGCTTCTGTGCGAGGGCGGTCGGGTGCAACCCGTGTCGTTCGTTTCATCAACTCAGCTTCAGCTCAGCGATCGAGATCAGACGCGGCAGGTCGGCTTCCAAGGACGTGCGTGGCGCACACGGGAAGCCAGCTAAGGGGCCGTGCAAAAATAGCATAATGTTCGTATTCCCCCAGAATGGACGTCAGAGGCGTCCAGGCACGTTCCACGAACTTCATCGATCGACTTGTTTTTGCACGGCCCCCTAAGCGAGCGCGACGGACTCGAACTCGGTGATCGCCACCTTGATCCAACGCAAGAAGTTCCGACCGCCCGGGGCCTCGACGAACGTAAACCCCTTAGCGACCCCCCCCACCCGGACGCGGAGTAGCTGATGCACACTCGGGGCGATGTCCCTCGCCTTCGATCTACTGGCCGGCTGGATTGGCCGTGACCGTGGTGGCTCGGGCAGCGGC
>JAZGFE010000189.1:0-5575 GCA_036479215.1 Nannocystaceae bacterium
AGGCGCGATGACTGCGCGGGGCCTGCAGCTTTCGGATCGTTGGGACTCCGCCTTCGAGTCGTACCATCGGGCGCTGCAGCAGGAAGTACGCAGTTTGTGACTTGCGCTCAGGGAGGCATCCACGCCCCCTCCGCCCCAGCTGTACCGCACTGCAGCCATCACGTTCGCCGTTGTCGAGCCCGTTCGAATGGCCTGCTCTTAACTAGCCTGATCCGGGTCGGAGAACGCGCCCGTGTGTAAAGCGCGCGAATTACTGGTCGATGTGGTGCGATTTCGCGTGTCTGTAGAACGGGGACTCGATCAGGCCAAGAACGCCCCGCGACGTGCCTTCACGGCAACGTTTGCCACAGCGTGTGGGGCTGTTCTCAGTTTCGCCCACAGCAAGAACCAAAGCAGCGGCGACCGCTGGGCGAGGTTTCTCGTTGCGTGTTCGCGTCTCGACCTCGTCTGCGCGTACAGCCCGGCTAGGGAGGGAGGAACAACTCAAGCTGCTCATCGGCGTCACATCGCTCGACCGATGGTGGAGGTGGCCCGCGCGTGCTGCATCCGCTCTCGCGCACGCGCGGCTTGGCACACGTTTCGGCGTCATCGAGGTTTCGCCCGAGCTCAGTAGCTTCGCGTCCGGTCTGTCCCGCAGGCGAAACACGAGTCTGAGGCAACTGCAACCCAAGATATCCCGGTTCCGCGACCTGGATCTGGCGAATTCCCGCCCCAATCCATGTTCTCCGATCCGGGATTCGCGCAGTTGGATCTGAGTCGAGCTAAACCCAAATCATTGGAGAAACGATGCGATCGTCCTGGCCCACAGGTCGAGCTGGAGCGCGCGGTGTCCGAGTCGACGTTGAGCTCAGCTCAGCTCAGCTTCCAGGTCCGCAACGGCACTCTACTGCACAACCACATCAAGGCTGGCCCAAGCGACGCCATTCTTCTCGTCTTTCACAAATACATACAGGCGATCGTCCCCCGGCTTGGGGTCTTTGTCCTGGGTCCAATGCACCGCGAGATCCTCTTCCTCGTCATCGCACAGTCCGGGCCCCATGTCCTTCTCCTCCTCGTCCTCATCGAGGCGGAGTCCGAGCGCTCCACCATCCCAGGTGTGAAACCACGATGCGCTGAATATCTCGGGCTCGGACTCCTTCGATTCTGCGGGATCCGAGCTCGGGAACAATTGGCGATCTTCGTCGGGCACGATCGGCTCGATCTCGGCGCTTTCCCCCTCCGATAGAGTCAGTCTGCCCCCGACGGGAATCTCTTGCTCTTCGGTGGGTTCGTCGTCGTCGTCGAGCACCGTGGCCCTAAAGCCAGTGATCCTGAAGTGACGGTTTCTCGAGACGTCATCGGGGGCCACGTCTTCGCTCGAGCCGGCGAGAGCTTCAAACGGGCCGATACGCACGTGATGTCGCGCCGATATGCAATCGTCTCCAATCTCCTGTTCGCCAAGCAACTGGTCGGCACAAGCACCCGAATTTTTCCCGGTTTGGCTGGCGATTACGGTCAGCTCGACGCGCGGGTTCACAGACAGCTCCTCCGCGAGCGGCACGTGGTAGCGCGGTGGAGAGGTGGCTATCCGGCAAGCCTCTCGGCGCGAGGGGATCTCGTCATCAGGCTGTGGGGGGGCGACGTGCTCCACACACACCGGAATGTCGGCCAGCCGGGTTGGCAGGTATCCGTCGAGGCAGGCCGGAGTCTCGAACGATAGGTCGTCATCCGGGGCGTCGATGCAGGCAATCCAGATCGGTGCGATCTCAGCCTCGAGCTCGTCGGGAGTGATGAATCCCCCGGGTCGGACCGCCGCCGGAACGATGGTCACGTGCTCGAGCGGAAGCGCTTCGGCGCCGGGCTGGAGTTGAAGATCCTCTTCGACGAGTTCCTCGGTTTCCACGCGGACAGCGAGGAGGCGGGTACCGGTGAGCAACTGGAGGTCCCGTGGGTCGAGCGGCCCGCCACAGGCCAGCGACAGGGTTGCGAGAGCCGGGAGGGAGCGGAGCCGAGTGGGTGTGATTCGTCGCATCAGTATTCCGTCTTGACCCCGATGACCGGAAGAAAGGGCAGGCCTCGGATGGGCTCAAGTCTGGTGTAGTCGGCGTTATAGCTCTGAAATTCGACGTTCCGTCGATTGTAGGCGTTGATGAGATCGACGTATAGGGACACGGTTGCCAGCTCGCGGACCCAGGTCTTCTCGAACCGCAGGTCAAGCTGATGAAACGTCGGAGCGCGAGCGCTGTTAGTGTCCCCACGTACACACATGTACTGTTCGGACTCCACGTCGTAGACGCCACCTAGGCAGGGAGTAAATGGGTTGCCTGAAGTGAGGCGAAATCGAGCGCTGATCCGGTAACGCCGCTTGAGTTTGACACCCGCCACGATGGTCAGCAGGTGGGTCTGATCGAGGTCAAAGAGCTCCCAGTTGGAGGTGCCTTCAGTGCGCCTGTCGCTACGCGACAGCGTGTAGGCGGCCCATCCGAACAATTGCTTGGTCAGGTTCTTGCGCACCAACACCTCGAGTCCGTATACACGTCCTTCTTGGTCGTTCTCCGGGAGTTCCAACAGGGACAGGACCGATGGCATGAAGGTAAGAAAGGTGGGGATGGACACCAAGTCCCACATGTACTTGTAGTAGCCGGCCAGTTCAACGGTCAGCTCCCACGGGAGCTGCTGACTGAGCGCCAAGCTGGTGTGGAGCGAGCGCTCCGGACGGAGGCGGCCCCGACGAGAACTGTCGACCTGCTCGCGTCGGCCGACAGCGGAGAAAGGGGGAGCTTGGCTAAACACCCCAACACCGCCTTTCAAGGTGGTGCCCTCGAACATCTTCCAGCTGGTACGCAGTCTGGGGTCCACCGTCCCCCTCGATATGGGCGAAGCGTACTGGGTGTAGCGAACCTCAGGCGCGAGCGAGACGGGATCCGCATCGAAACGCCACGTGGTGTACAAGGCTGGGCTAAGCAGCACGCCCGTCTCGTCGTGGTTCGCAAGCGGACCGTCGGAGGCTCCGCCGCTAGCCCCGTCGATGTCTGAGCACCCCTCCTCCTCCAAGTTGAGCTTGCTCTGCCAGCGGACCGCCACGAACTCGGTCCCGAACCTCAGTGTCGACCAGCTACCCATGCGTCGGGTCATGGAAGATCGCACGCTAAAACGATCGCGTATCTGGGTTTGCGAAAAATCGTCGGGAATCCCGGTGCGTGAAAGATCGCGAAGATAAGAGGGGGAGATCACAAACGACCAAGGCCCGCGGCGCACCCGGTAGGACAGATCAGCACGGTGAAAGGAGCCCACATTTTGAAACGGGATCTCGTTGTCGCGCTTGGGCACAAACCGGAAACGATCATCGGCCCCCAGGACACGGACCGCAAGATCTCCGTCGCCCACGGGGTGGTCGAACGCGGCTTGGTAGTCCCAATACCGCGGTATTGGGATGCTCTGGCCCGTCTTGCTCGCACGCAAGGCCAGCCCGACCAGACCGTCGAGGTGGCTTCGTCGGCCGGCGAGGGAGAACGACCCCTTGCCCACGGGTACCTCTGTCTTTCCGTTGATGTCGATGAAATCGATGTCGACGTAGCCGTGGACTCCCGGCGTGGGGTCTGCAGTTTTCGGCGTGATCGAAACAACGCCGCCGATGGCATCGCCATACTGGGCGTCGAAGTTCCCGGGCACAAGTTCGATCTTATCGATGAACTCTGAGTTCACGACCGTGCTCAATCCGCCAAAGTGATACAAGCGCGGCAGCCGATGGCCGGCGAGAAACACCGCGGAATCGCGGGGCGAGGAACCGCGGATCAGAAGGTGTCCCACACCAAACGGCGTACGAGCCATACCGGGAAAATTTTGGATGGCGCGAAGCGGATCGCCACGCGAGATAGGAACCATTTCCAGCTCTTCTCCCCGCAGTTCGTGGCGGATGGGCGAGGGCATGAGCGAAGCATCCCGCGTCACGGTAGTACGAAACTCGAGGATGTAGGCGCGTGGAATGTAGAGCTTGAACTCGGAGAGACGGTCGCCCTTGAGTTCAACGAGGTGCGTGCGACTTCTGTCGAACCCGTCGGCCGTGGCCACCAGGGTCAATCTACCGTCGGGCAGGCCTCGAAGCACAAAACGCCCCTCCCCGTCGGTTTCCACCGAAGTGGCGGGCTCGGGTGGTTGTTCGTCGGATGATGCTTGGCTCTCGGGAGCAGCGGACCGGGCGTGGGAGATCACGGTGACGGTGGCCCCGACCACCGGTGAACGCCTCCCCGCCTCGAGCACGATGCCCTCGACGCGGATCGGTCCCGTTTTCTCATCGGGGGCGGTCGAAGCCTGGGTCGTGTCGCCCCATTCGTCCGATTCGGGCGATTCGCGTTCCGGCGATGACGCGGCCGTCGCGATGTCGTCGGCACCGCGTCGAGGTGACACCTGTACCCTCAGCGACTGCGTCACCTCGACCGGAAGGCCGCCATACCGCCCAGGCTCGAATTTCAGTCTCGGAAGGGCGTCGACAACCGCGGCGTCGATGAGGGGGTGGACGCCGCGGGCAACCTCGATTTCTTGCGGCGTGCCTTCCACTGACACGACGAACTTGACCTCAACGACGCCCTCTGGTGGGTGCTCCTGCTTGAGCAGCTCCTCTGGGTAGGCGATGGTGATGTCGTTGAGGCGCTGCGGCGGGGTGAGCCCGGTGGGGACAGGCGCGGCAACTGAGGTCGGGCTTGGGCTTTGCGCGCTGGAGCCACGCGGAGCCATGGCGAGGGCGACCCCAATAGCGACGGCCACAAGTCCTACGAGGCGGATCAGTGCGGGAATGTGTCGCCTAGCCCCCCCGGCTCTACCGAGAGGCCATGTCAGTTTGGCATTTCCGGGATGAGATTCGGAGATCCCCTCCGCGTGGGCCGCAAGCATCACGCAGCCATGCACTCGGGCCGGCAGGGAGATGCCTCGTCTCCCTGATGCCGGCAGAAACTGTGGTGTAGGTGTCGGCGAAGTGACCCCATGTCCGTGGTACGCTGGCCGCCGCGATGGAGCTTGGCGGGCACGGTTGCGAGCAGAAAAGCCCGCGTGGTGCGGCCGGGAAGTGTGGCGAGACGCCCATGGCGCGGATAGGACGGTCACGTCAAAATCTGGAAAATCGTCGGACTCGAAGCGATCCATGGCGATCCATGCGCGATCCATGCGCGATCCATGCGCGATTCTAGATGGGGGTCGCGCCTATGTCAAATGCAGTAGTTACCAGGGCAGGGCAATCGAGTTCTCGCGAGAGGCGCACCACAGGGCGCTTCCAAGGGCAATTTCTCGGACTCCGGCGCAGGTGCGACGTCGGGGCTCCTGCAGCTACGCTTCCAAACAGCGCGCCAAACTGCCGTCAGGGCTCCATCGGACTCGAAAACGTTCATATCTAGACACGCTCGGCACAGCTATACCGCCGCGGGCGCCTGGATACGCCTTCCGCGTCGTTCGCACTCCGCCTTCGACTTCGGCCGCCGCTAGGCCTAGAACAAGCGCAAAAAAAATCTGAATACTGTGAATTTACCTGAAAGTCCCCTTGTTCGTGTAGTTATGAGCAACAGCGAACACGCGCAACCGAGCGCAAAAGGCACTTTCAGGTGAA
>JAZGFE010000190.1:0-14730 GCA_036479215.1 Nannocystaceae bacterium
TTGTCTTGGAGTGAGACGCGTATTTTAGTGTCGTCCGTTGCGGCGATTACTGTCTGTGTTCGTCTGGGCATGGCTTCCGTACTTTCTCAGTTCGTCCGCCCATACACAAAATTTCTGACACTCCCCCAGAGCGAGGACCACCCGAAGGTCGCGGACATCGAGGGTGGGGGACGGTATGCGAATCACGCATAGAAGATACGCCACATTGTCGTTGGACGCATTCGTCCGCGCGAAACAAGTTCGTAGCTTGCGAGGAACCGGAACGTGATCATGGAACTGTATTTCGCCGCTCTCACCAGCTCCCTTGCTTGTCGTATCGCCTTGTACGAAGCGCGGGCGGACGTGACCTTTATCGGAGTGGACTTTGCTCGGCGTCCCCTTCGATCGGACCACCCTCACTACGCGGTCCATCGCCTCGGCCTCGTACCCGTGTTACGGACGCACGCCGGGGTATTGCTAGGGGAGACCTCGGCCGTGCTTCATCATATCGCCGAGCGCTTTCCGGCGGCGGGATTGGCCCCGCAGGATCGGGATGAACTCAACAGGTGGTTGAGTTTCATCGCCAGCGAACTGCACAAGTCGATCTTTCACCCCCTATTCGATCCCGAGGCGCCCGCCGCCGTGAGGGCCTACGCCCTTCTCAAAGCGGGGCCGCGTTTGGCGTATATGAACGACCATCTAGAGGGTCGTGAGTTCATGTTCGACACCTTCAGTGTGGCCGACGCGTTTTTGTTCACGGTTCTCAACTGGGTCCAAGCGACACCTATCGAATTCGATGTGTACCCCGAGCTGCTCGCGTACTGGAGGCGACTGGCGAAGCGCCCCAGCATCGCCCAGGCGCTCGCTGTCGAACGACCATTGTACCAGGGCATGGAGCGCTGAGGGGGGCAGCGCTCAAGGGCCGGCCGGCCGGCCGGGCGTGGCCCCGAACACCTGCAGGACCGAACGCGATTAGCCACGTCGCGGGCCCGAACGATACGCCTCGGGTGCCCCCGCGGGGGCAGCTTGCCGCGCGATCCCGTCTACAAGCTACGCACGAAGGTGATGATCCTCCAAATGTCGTCCTCTCCGAGTTTCTCTTTGTGGGCTGGCATGGTGCCACCGCCCGAACCTTCGGAAAGGACGTAGAAGAGGTAGTTGTCGGGCGCAGCTCGGACCTTCTCTGCCGTGAGGTCGGGCGTGCTCAGAGTCGCGTTTCCGGTGCCGTTGTCGCCGTGGCATGTGCAGCTTAGCTTGTAGAGGCCCGCTCCCTCGTCGGCGGCGGCGGCGTCTCCGTGGAATGGATTCTCGTAGTCCTCGTACTCCGGCGGGACGTCGTATGCGCTGTCGACGCCGTCATCGTCGCCGGCATCGTCATCGTCATCGTCATCGTCGCCGTCGTCGTCGTCGGCATCGTCATCGTCGTCATCGTCATCGTCATCGTCATCGTCATCGTCGGCATCATCATCATCATCGTCGGCATCATCATCATCGTCATCATCGTCATCATCGTCATCATCATCATCATCGTCATCGTCATCGTCATCGTCATCACTGGCCTGCGTCTCGTTCGAAGAGTCGCCGCTATCGTCGCAGGCGGTGAGGAGGAGTAAGGCGCACAGAGTAGAGACAAGCGGTGCTAGTTGAGCCATGGTTGTTCCATCGGACAGCCTGACACAGGGAGCGCGATGGCAGCAAGTCTTGCGGGGACGGTGCGCGACGGAGGTGGCCGGTTCTGCACCACCACTGCCCGTCGAGCGTCGATGGCAGTATCGTTTGTAGGCGGGGGTGACTGCGCGACGATCGCGTTTCCCTAATTCCGGTCCCGTGTCCGTCTGTTGCTTTGTTTGGGCGTCGTCTGACTCGCGTCGTCTGGCTCGCTTCCTCGTATCGTCGTCTGCCTTTCTCGATGCCCGAGTCGCGTGGGTTCGGCGGTGTTGGCCAGTGCTGTGGTCCGCTCCGCGCCGCCCGGTGAAGCGAAGGGGGCCGTGCCCCTGCTGGCGCCGCGTGGCGAGGTCGCTTGAAGGCTGTGCAGATACCCGCCTTGCCACGCGAAGAAGATGGCACCTGCCACAGCCGCGGTGCTTAGGAGGGTCCAGCCGATCCTACGCAGAGATGGGTGTGCCCATTGCCGACGGAGGAGCGGAGCGGGCGCGATGGGGCTCGCTCCGGCCGCGGACGGTGTCGTAGGCCACGGTGTCGTCGTGGGCGTGGGCGCGGGTTCTCGCAGGTCCGGGAGCAATGTGGGTTCGACGCTAGGCCGAGACAACGGCACCGGTTCCACGCTAGCACGAGCCTCGCGGTAGGGAAGCATGTTGAGCGGTGAGGTGGAGGGATTCGAAGCTCTGGGGCCCACGCGTACGAGATTGCCGTCCAAGGCGACGCGCGTGAGCATCTCGAGTTTCGGAGTATGCAGCGTTCCCGCGAGACGGTCGACTGCGTGTGCGATGGGCCCACTGGCGGGGTGGGTTACGGGCCCGCTGGCGGGGCTCGATCCGTAGTCGTCGTCGGCCGGAGGGAGGCCGAACACACTGCGGTGCACCCTGACCGTGACTTCCGTCTTGGTGCTTCGTCGCAGCCCGAAGCCGGCCAATTTGATCGCACACGTCCCCACTTTGATGGTCTCGTCCACCGCGATGTTGAGGGGGGCGGTGATCCGCTTGGTGTCGATGAACGATCCTGCCGTGGAACCCAAGTCGACGTAGGTGAGGGCCATACCCTGGAGTTTGAGGCGGCCATGCACGCCGCACACCTTGGGATCGCGCAAGACGACGCCGCCATTTTCGGAGCCGATGGAGAGGGTCCCCTCAAGCATTTCACGGAGGTCCTTTTTCCCGCAGGGATGGGTGATCTCCAAGATCGCGGTATGCATGCTGCGCTCGTTCCCGAACCCGTGGAGACGCGCGCCGAGGGAAGTCGCGGACAGCACGCGCGGAGGTTCGTCGCTAGTCTACGAGTGAAGCGGGCGGCGACCCATTTTTTGGCGGACGCGAGGGTTGAGCTCTGTACCCGCCCGATCGCAATCGCGCGGGCACCCCCTAGGAGCAGCTCTAGCTCTAGCTCTAGCTCTAGCTCTAGCTCTAGAGCTAGAGCTAGAGCTAGCGCTAGCTCTAGCTCTGGCTCTGGCTCTGGCTCTGGCTCTAGCTCTGGCTCTGGCTCTGGCTCTGGCTCTAGCTCTGGGGCTCTTTTTTGGCCTTGCCGCCGCAGCTGCCCGCGCCGCACTTGCCCGCGCCGCACTTCGCTTCCGTCTTGGTTCCCGCCGCGGCCTTGGTTGCTGACGCCGGGATCTGCTTGCCTGGTGGTGTTGCGCCGGGTGGTGTTGCGCTGGGTGGTGTTGCGCCCTTCCCGGCGCCTCCCGCTACGACCGCCGCGGGCACGACGCCGGCCCCCTTCGGCGAGCCAGGTGCGGCGCTCACAGCCGTCGCTGCGCGCCCTGGCGTTGCGGCGGGGGTGCTTTTTGCGCTTGCGGGGGCAGGCTTGGCCCGTTTGACCTCCTCTGCGTCTTTCTGCTGCCCACAGGCGGGAAGCGCCGCTGTGGAGCCAAGTACGGCGAGCGTTGCAGTGATGGTCTTGAGGTCCATGGCGCCGAGCATATCAGAACGGACCGCGCTCGAGTTGGCGAAGGGCGCGCATATCCAGGCGGCGCTTACTCGGGGGTGATCGCCTTTGGGGGCACGAGGATCCGGACATCGAGTTCGTCGAGGTCGATGCAGTGGCCCGCGCTTACCCGGATGGTCGCTTCGAAGATTTGAGCCTTCTCCGTCTGCAGCAACCAGTCGTTGTGGGCGGTCACGTCGAACTTGACCGTGGTACCGGGCATGACGTTTAGGAAGGTCGTATCTGTCTTCGTTGGCGGTGCTTCGTCGGGCAGGGGCTGGTTCTCCCAGCTTGTGGGCGTGATGCTGGAGATGAAGTCTGCCGAACTCTTGCCGGCGGGAAGCGGTACGCCATCAATGCTCGTGTTTTCCCCCGTGAGTTCAACTTGGACATCGAAGCGGGCAAAGAGCGTGAGCATGGAGAGGCCCGTGACGATGCTGTCGCTGAGTCCTTCACCTTCCATGCTGACGCGAAACACGAGGGGACACAATACCTCGGCGTCTGTGTCCACGCCTGTACCGTTGATGCCGGTGCAGCACTTGTCGGCCGCGCAGCCTATCGGTCGGCTTGCGGCGTCGCCCCAGATGGAGGGCGGAACACGGGCGCCGGTGGCTGTGGCGTGGGCGTTGCCGTCCGTGACCGGACTGCACAACTCGTCCGGGTTCACCTCCACGCCGGAGTCGTCCACGGGTACGGATGCGATGGTCACCACGCGGGCACAGATATCGTCGAGGGCATCGAGCGCCTCGTCGCGGGTGTGTGCGACGCCTTCAACCGGCGCTTTGTAACTGATCTGCTCCCAGTCGCCACAATCCATCTCGCCCGGGGCATGGGACATGGCGTCCGTAATGGGTACGATCACGGGCATCGCCCCGGCTGTCGCGCGAAAGCCCACGGCCTGGGCGGGCACCTTTGTGACCCCGGGTCCGTCGAGTCCCTCCCCTGTGGCGATCTGGTAGAGGCCTTCGATGATGGACTCGGGGAGATCGTAGCCACAGCCGATGGGGTCGCCGTCGTCGTTCGCTAGCGCGTTGACGGCGGCCTGCACCTCGGGGACATCACCGGTGATGCGTTGCAACAGATCGAAGGGTTGGTCGGCCTCATCCGTCGCTTCGCATTCCGAATCCCCGTAGGCAAGATCCTCATCTGGACTCTCCACCGGAAAATCCTCGATGGCGCCGACGCCGAACTGCGTGTCCGTGACCTGGGCCTGAATGTCGGTGATCACAGTATCACCGAGGGCGAGCTGCAAGTTTTTGATCTCTTCACCCATGGAGCCGGTGGTGTCCATGGCGAGGAATACATCGAGTGCTTTGACGTCGGTGCTAAACGCCAGCGGCGCCGTCTTGGGCTGCGCATCGGGGTTGTCGCTGAATCCGTCGTCGTAAGGCAGCACGAAGAAGAAATCGAGCTCGTCGCCAGACTGCCGGTACGCGGCAATCGTGATCTGGGCGTGCCCCGTGTATGTGTTGCCATTTTTTACGATGGAGGCGTCGACGGTCCCCACTACGACTGCCGTGTCCGCGAAACCGGGGACCTGTAGGGTTGAACCATTGAATGT
This sequence comes from Nannocystaceae bacterium, assembly GCA_036479215.1. Lineage (GTDB taxonomy): Bacteria > Myxococcota_A > Polyangia > Nannocystales > Nannocystaceae > FL481. The sequence continues at coordinate 5,138 of JAZGFE010000190.1, forward strand.
GCCGACGGCGGGGTTGGAGACGGACCACGCAACTTCGCTCGTGACCTCCTGGCTCGTCCCGTTGCTCCACTCCGCCATCGCCGTGAAGTCGAGGGTGTGGGGCGTGTCTAGGTCGAGCTCGATGAGGGTGTTGAGCGGCGTCAGGCGAAGGAGGCTCAGGTCGTCGGGGGTGGGGATGACGGCGTCGCCTGTGGCGGTGTCGATGGTGTTTTCTTCGGTTTCCCCGGGCGGGATGATATCGGCGTTGTCGTTGTCGTTGCCCCATGGCGGCGTTGGACGAGGGTCGTCCTCGCTGGCGCCAGTACACGCGAAGCTTGCGGTGAACAAGCAGATGCCGCCGATTCGTCGGCGAAGAGCGGACGAGGCCCCGCCGCTACACCGCAAACGATTGACGCGGTTCGAAGAACGTAAGGGGGACGCTAACAACACGAGCACGGGGTTGTTGTCTCACAGAAGCCTGCGTTTGCCATGCGTTTTTTTTGTAGCGATGCGTCCGATCACGACAGTCGGTACTCAGTCGATGGCGCTTGGCATCGCCGAGCTCAGGCTCACAGTTGATCGGTTCGCGTGGTGCCGCGTGACGAACCGCGTCACCGACTGGACCTAGAGTGGCTATTGTAGTTTTCGCCGCGCACGATCCGGACGAGTTGCGGCGCGCATCGTCCGACGATCCTCGCCAGGCACAAGCTACGTGGCGCAGGCGACTGCCATCGACGTGGCGCGGGCGCGTACGATCGGCGTACCGCGGGAGACTGTATCCAGGGCCGTACGCCGCGAGGCCAAGCTTCGCGCTCGCTGTGTCCGCGAGATGGCACTCCAGCCGCGTCGAGACGGGGCGCCGACCTCGGGCGCTACTTCTTCTCGAGTTCGAAGGCCTTCGCCACGAACTTGCCGCCGTGCATTTCGCCTTCCACTTTCGCCGACAAGCCGTCCTTACCGCAAAAAGGCATCGGCCCCAGCTCGTCGTCGGGCAGCTCCAGTTCGACGAACTTGCCGTCCATTTCGACGTATTCCCCGCAGTGACCCACCTCTTCGAGGGAGCAGCCACAGACCACGTCGTGCATGCCAGCTTCGTCGCGTGTCTGATGCTGGGCCGGGGCCTGCTGCAGTGCGGGCGGAGCCGCTGCGGCCGCCTTGGTGGATTCTTTGTTGGTGGGGCCGCCACAGGCGCTGACGGCGGCCCAGGCGGTCACGACCACAAGCACGTGTAGGGCGAGTCTACGGGGCGGCATCGCAAAGCAACATGCCACACGTGGTGGGAGGAGGCGAGCGGGTTGCCGTGTGACCCGCGACGTCCAGCGCGTGGGCGAGCGGTTTCTCATACCTCGCCACCCGCGTATCGGCCGGTCCGCATGCGCGTGCGCGCCGGCCGGAGCGCCGAGGGGCTAAAGCGCGCTGCGGGGTGCGCTCTGTCCCGTGCCGGTGCGCTTCGAACGGGACTACAACGCCGGCATGCTGGAGCCGCGGGCCACAACCTCTGAGAAGCCAGGATGTCGTCCGGCGCGAACGCCCGCAGTGCCCCGTCCCGCGAGTGCTCTGGGTTTCAGTGGCCACTTGGATCACGCGCCTTTGGGGCATGTGGAGGTGGACCCGGACGGCTACATCCTCCACGCGAATCGCAGCGCCTGCGCGCGCCTCGGGCTGGACTCGCGGCAGACCGAGGCGCTCCCCTTCGTCAACTTCCTTCCGCCCCAGTCCGTCTCTCCCTTCGCGCGCCTCGTCAAAGAGCTGTTGGCGACGAAAATCGCCACCAGCGGTGATCTGCAGCTGAAGCTCCCGGGCCGGCCCGTTGCTTGGGTGCGCCTCGACGGTATCGTGTTGGAAGAGGGGGAGCGCGAAACCTGTTTGTTCTCGATGGTGGATATATCGGAGCGGAGGGCCGTCGCGGCGCGACTCCGGGCATCCGAGCAGCGACTACTCGGGCTGATTGAGTCGCTCCCAGACAGTATCTTTGTGGTACGCGCGGGACGGGTCGTATTCTCCAACGCGTCGGCACAGCGACTTGCCGCCGCAGCGAACGAATCGGTGGTGCCGGGTGTGCGGATGCAAGACCTGGTGGTGCCAGCGGACCAGGCGCTGCTCGCTCCACTCTTCGCGGCGGGCGACGGGCACCTCTCACCCGCAGCCCCTGTCGAGATCCGGTTCCGCGGCCGGGGTGGGAGGTACACCGTCGCGGATACGACGTGGATGTCCATGTTGTTTGAGGACACCAGTTGCCTGTTGTGTGTCGCCCGTGACGTCACGGAGCGTAGGCAGATCGACGCCAAACTTGCTCAGGCAGACCGCTTGAGCGCCGTGGGGGTGCTCGCTGCCGGGGTCGCGCATGAGATCAATAACCCGCTCACGTATATCTTTCTCCACTTGGAGAACATCGGGGCAGCGGTCGATCAGTATCGCGTGGGAGTGAAACTCGACGACGACGATGTTCGCGAGTCGATCGATCGGGCGATGGTGGGGGCGGGGCGCGTGAGGGATATTGTGAAAGATCTGCAATCCTGTACGCGCGACGATGATGTCGTGACCCGGGTCTCGGTCAATGACGTGATAGAGAAAACGCTCGAGCTAGCGAGCCCGCAGCTGCGCTTCAAAACCCGTGTCGAGACCTGCTACGGCGACCTGCCGGCCGTGGAAGCGAACTTCGGACGGCTATCTCAAGTATTTCTCAACCTATTCATCAACGCTGCGCAAGCTTTTGTCGAGGGTCGCAGCGGTGACAACCGTCTCCAGATCACTACGGGGGTCGAGGGTGGGCAAGTGGTTGTGGTTGTGCAGGATACGGGATGCGGGATACCCGAGCGCGCGAAGGCGAGACTGTTTGAGCCTTTCTACACGACGAAAGGCATCGGTGGGGGATCGGGGCTGGGATTGTATATTTCGCATCAGCACTTGAAGCGATTCGGGGGCACAATCTCCCTCGTCGATTCGCCCACGTTCAGTACGACTTTCGTGGTGCGCCTGCCTGCTTACGGACTCCACAAGCATCAACCCCCACAGGATACGCGCGTCTCCCCATCGGCGGGTGTTGTGGACGACAAGAGTCGACGCTCGTTACTTATCATTGATGACGACGGCATTATCCGCAAAGGCCTTGAGACTGTGTTGCAGCCTCGTTTCGATGTCGTGGCGTCCGCAGCGTCGGGCAACGAGGCGATCGAGCTGATAAGGCGTGGCCAGCCGTTCGATCTGATCCTGTGCGATGTGCTGATGGGAGAAGGATCTGGGCCCGACGTACATCGATGGCTAGAAAAGTATCGACCCGACCTGTTGATGAAGATCGCCTTTATTACGGGTGGGGCCTACACGGACGACGCTCGCCGTTTCTTCGGCGAACGTAAGCTCCCGTGCTTGGAAAAACCCTTTTCACACGACGAACTGGCCGAGTTCGTGGACCGCCTGCTGCCGGACGACGCAGCTAGCAGTAGGGCGGAGCTGCGGCGGGAAACCGTTCGAGGGGACGCCGGCTAGGCCTCGGCTAGGCCTCGACCAGGTATTCAGCCAGACGCTCGCGCAGCGTGTCACCGCCGCGTGTTGGGTTGTCCCTGTCGAGCTCGTTTAACTCGTCGATGATCCGTTCGACCTCCGCTCGCGCAGCATCGAGAGAGGCATTGGCGAGGAATCCGCTGAGAACGGAGACACCCGCCGCAGCGCGCGAAATCTCCCGTTCACGAGCGTGCTCTTCCAGTTCGGTGTAGAAGATATAGTGGTAGGCGCGATTGTAGTCGCTCTCCCGGTAGATCTCAAACATCGTTTTCGCGTCGGGCTCGGTTGTCATAGTGTTGTATCCATACGCCGCCCCAGGCCGAGGTGTGGCGCGGGCCGTATGGTCGGCTGGGGCTCGAATGGGCGCGATATATCGCGTAGTAGGGCGCGACTACATCGGCAGGTGGGCGTCCGTAGCGTGTGGGTCGGACATCAGGCGACGCAACGCCGCGACATCCAACGAGACGTCCGGGGACTGGGATGGAGCGGATCGAAGCGTTTCGAGGCGAGCGCCCAAGCGGTCTTGGTACGTCTTGAGTCGGGCCGCTACGTTGGCACGCTTTGGTTGGTCACGGACCATATCCTCTTGATATCGCTTGAGGAAGTAGGAAATGGTTTGGATCCGGATCTTAATGGACCCGGTTGGCTTGTTTTCGTCGATGTCTTTGAAAGAGAAGTAGGGCGTGCCCGAGTTTTCCACCACTTCCTCGATTACGGTGTAGATCGGCGCGTCGTGCCCGCATTTGAAGCTGGAAAGTTCCAACGCGACGAGATTCGGGTGTCGTGCGGTGAACTTGGCCGCCCACACTTTCTGTGAGGTATTCTCCGAGTAGCTATTTTTCCATACATCGGAGATGTCGAAAGGGTCGCGGATATAGCCGGCGTCAATATCAGCTTGGAATAATGGCTGCACAATATCGTCATCTATCGGCAACGATTGAATGGAGAAGATCGGGTAGCCGAGCTTCTGTAGCTCGTCGGGGATCTCGTGATTCATGCCGGGGTCGTTGTGGTAAGGTCGGGAGAGCAGCACCACTCCCAGGCCGTTGTCCGCCACCACTTTGTCGAGCATCGCGCGCCCTCGGTCCCGGAGCCCGGCTTCGAAGCGATGCAACGCCAGGTAGCCCTGATCGACGGCACGAGCATTCTCTTCTTCGCCGACGCCCAGCGTATCTTTGAAATAGGAGAGCATCTCTCGCTTGCAGAGCTGGGGTTCCCCCATGTGAACGAAGGGGATGACAAGTTTGATGCCTCGATCAGCGAAGTTGTCGTTTTCCTTCACGAAGGCCGCCTTCGTGGTATCGGCGGAGCCGACCACCGTGGGGCAGGCACGCTTGGCCTGTGTGTGCGTGAGCCAACTTTCCATCGAGTCCACCTGCGGGAACACGATCATGTTGAGGGGTCGTTTGGCGTGCTTGACCTCAAGCAGGTTGTGCATGTGGGCGATGCACACCTTCGACGGGAAGCAAGGATCGATCGCGCCGCGCTTTGCGCCAGCTTTATACATCTCTTCGGAGGTGAAGTCGGAATAGACCAAGTTCTTGGCGGGCACCCCCAGACTCTCGAAGTAGGCCGAAAAGAAGGGATTTTGGGAATAGTTATTCAGTACGCGGGGGATCCCGATGCGCATGCTCGCTCGCTTCCCCATGAGCTCAATCCGGCGAATCTTGGCGTCGACGACCTCGCGCAGCGACTTGGCGCGCTCGAAAGACGCGGCGCGCTGTACGAGCCCGGCGACGCGGGTGCTACCGTTGATTCGATGGATGAGTTTGTCTACGGTGGACTGGGCCGCCGCAAGGGTCGGCGGAAGCTCTACAGTGCGCGGTAGGCCCAGGCCGAGCGCCTGGACGTCGTCGGCGATTTGTTCCGGCTTTTGAGATCGCCACACGGCTGTTGCGGCGTAGGAGACCATATTGGGGAAGCTCTTCTTGACCTCGTCGAGTCCTCCTTTGATCTTTCGCATAGAATCGACATCTTCCACCTCCCCCTTTTCACAAGTGGCGATGATCAGTCGCTTCGTTGCGATGGTGGTGCTTTCGTCGTCCGCCTTCTTGCTTATCTGCAGCAAGTTCCCTTGAACCATGCGAGCTTCGGCTTCGTCCGTTTTTAGCTCCAGGTCCACATCAATGAAAGTGCGCAGACACTTATTTTTGCAAAAATAGCACCGCGTACTTTCGTCGCGCTTTTGCCGGTAGGCAATGGTGTCGATCTTATCGAGCCCGATCCAATCGGAGCGATGCCCGTTCTTGTACAGACGCATGGCCTCGAGCGCGGCCCCGATGGCTCCAGATTCGCCGCAGTGCTTGTGGACCAGCACATCGGGTTCGATTCCTTTGGCTTTGAAGCGCTCCTCGATGAAATCGACCTGGGACTTCACCGCGGCCATATTGTGCTGCGTGCCGCCTTGGAGCACGAAACGCGTGCCGAGTTTTGCCAGATTGGGGATCTGGCTGACATATAACCAAATATTCTTGGGTAGTACGTGCGCCAGCCCTGCCATGATTTCGGCGGGCGCCCAGCCTTGGCGTTGGAAGTCGACGATATCCGATTGCATGAACACCGCGCACCCATAGCCGAAGACCGGCATGGTCTCCGCCGCGAAGGCGACGTCTGCATACTCGCGCACATCGTGCCCGAAGCCGACGGCCGTGCTCTGGAGAAAGTAGCCGTTTCCCGCGGAGCACTGCGTGTTCAATTTGAAGTCTTTTACCTTGCCGTTCTTGAGGATGATGATCTTAATGTCTTGTCCGCCGACGTCACACACCACATCGACGTCGCTATAAAAATGCAGTGCGCTCTCGCAGTGGGCGACGGTCTCGACGATGGGGGCGTCGCCGCGGAGGACGTCGTTGAGAATGTCCTTGGCGTACCCGGTGGTGCCTACACCGAGGATCTCGAGCTTCGCGCCCGCATCTTCCACCTGATGTCGGAGCTCGCGGAAGAGGTCGATGGTATCCTCAATGGGGTTGCCCTTGGAGAGTTCGTAGACCTTGGCGATGACCTCGCCCTTTTCGTTGAGGAGCACGGCCTTCGACGAGGTTGAGCCGCCGTCGATACCGATCACACACCGTACGGTCTGTCCCGCCTCAAACTGCGCAGGCGTGAAGGTCTCTTTCTTGTACTTCGTCAGGAAGGTCTCGAGTTCCTCCGCGTTCTTGGTCAGCCCCGATCCACCCGCCTTTTTCTTCTCTTCGACGCGCCCCACCTCCATGTACCACTTGAGTTCGTCGCAGCCCTTGTAACGACCGACTTCGGGGTCCTCATCCTTGCCGAATTCCGCCGCGCCGATGGCAGCGTAATACTGTGCGTTTTTGGGCACATAGATGAGGTCCGCCGGATTGTCGCATTTGGGGAGCTCCACACCACGCTCCTCCCAGATCGGCGGGATGTTGGCCTTCCAGCAGTCGACCATCCCCTTGATATATGTGTTGGGGCCGCCGAGGAGCAGCACATCGGGTAGCAGTGTGTGCCCGCGGGTGAGCACCGACAGGTTCTGCTGGATGATCGACTCGAAGAGCGAGGCCATCAGCTCGTCGGCGGGTACGCCCATTTTCTGAAGACCGTTGATGTCGGTCTCGGCGAACACACCGCATTTCCCAGCCACGGGGTGCAACTTCTTGCCAAAGTACGCCTGCGCACAGAGTTCGTCGGCGGGAATCTTTAGCTTGGCGTTGATCTTGTCGATCACTGCCCCAGTGCCTCCAGCACATTTGTCGTTCATCGACGGGATCTTCTTCTTGCGACCTGTCTCCGGGTCGGCCTTGAAGACCACAATCTTGGCATCCTGCCCACCTAGCTCGATGACGGAGTTGACTGAGGGGTGGAGTTTCTCTACCGAGAGGGAGACGGCGTTGACCTCTTGTACAAACTTTGCGCCCACCCATCGCCCGACGTTGGATCCGCCCGATCCCGTGATGAAGATGCGCCCCCGGCCTTTGGCCAAGCCCGTCTCTTTTTCGATGTCGAGCAGCATCTCAAGGGCTTTTTCGGCTTGCCGGCTGTCGTGTCGACGGTAGTCCTTCCAGATGATCTCATCGCTGGCAGCGTCGATGACGACGGCTTTGACTGTCGTGGACCCGAGGTCAAAGCCGACAAGCAGTTCGCGTTCTTGAGTCATGTGATCGTTCCGGGAGGTCGAAGGTGAGCTGTGATCGATGCACCTCGGAGGGAGGCGCCGGGAGGGAAAACGTGGAAATGAGCGGGGGGGGGGGCTGCGACCGACCGCGGCGGTGTGGCGGCCGCGCGGACTCAGGCCGCGACTTCGCTGGGCTTGATGCCCTCGGCTCGCATGCGCTCCGCCACGTGGCGAGCGAAACGGGCCCCTGTGCCCACGACCCCTTTGTAGGTGGGGATCGTGTACATCGGTCGACGCAGTTCTCGGTGTGCGGCTACGTAGCCGCGCAGGTCGTCGAGGGAGTATTCCATGCTCTCCAGGATCTCGGCGAACTCGAGTTTGGCTTTGGTCTTGGCTTCACCAAGCGCCATTTGTACGCGGCTATGCGCGTTGATTTCGCCCTCGCCGGAGGTTTCGATGGGCAGGAAAATCATGTCCTTGAAGTTGTTGACCACGGCTGATTGCGCGCCGTCTGATTGGGTGCTGGGCATGCAACCGAAAGGCTTGAGGCTGAGCACCATGTGGCAGTAGCCCTTCTCGGTATAGAAGATATTCTTCGAGACCTCCAAGTGGCCTTCGCCCCCTTCGGAGCGGCTGTGGTAAAAACGGTGTGCGATTCGCTCCATTTCGTACATGTCCACGATTTCGTGGGTCGTGCCGCCAAGAGCTTCGCGCATCCGATCGTATTCCCGGCGGAATGCCTTGTCGGCGACCATGAGCGTACCGCGGCGCTTGAGGAACGCGATGCGTGCCTCGGCCTGGCGGCGCAGTTCGTACCATTTTGCCTCATCGCGGTTTTCATCGAGGCCCGCTCGATCTGCACTTTTGATGCGTGCCTGCCAGATCATGTACGCGATCCAGGTGGCGATGGGCTCGACGATGATCTCGGCCCCTTCGGCCTGCAGAAAGCGGAACATGTTGAAGTTGCCGTCGCCATCAGTGGTTTGGGCCCAGAACTCTCCTGTGATCTTGACAGTGGGTTTGGGTTGAAGACGGTCGACTTCGATCTCGTCGAGGCGGCGGCTAACTTCACGCAGCGGCTCGCAGAAGTCCTCGGTTGTCAGCTGGTCGACGAATTTTACAAGGCTTTGTGTGGTGTCGAACGCGGTTTTTTTGCGATTCTTGAACCATTTGGCCACGCTACCATCGAGGTCTGCTTTTTTGTGGTTGCGCAACGCTCCATAGAGGTAGTCGAGCCCTTCGCCGAGGACCTGGTCGGTGGCGCCGGGCTTGGTTTCGTAGGGTCGGATTTGGTTGGTGACCTCGTTCATCAGGTCACCCATGTTCAGGGCGTTCAACAATCCGAGGAAGAAGTCGAGGTCCAGCTTGAGGCCAGCTTCGAGATCGCCTTGGCTGAGTCCACCTTTTTGCTGGAACAAAAGGACACGAAAGCCCTCGAAGCCGGCGTTGCGCAGTGCCAGGCGGTATTCAGCTTCGTACATCCCGAACCGACACGGACCGCAGGCGCCAGCGGTGAGGAAGATATACGACTCGATGATCTGCTTGGGGCTGAGGCCGTCGTCGTCGCGTAGATGCTCAAGGTATTGGACCAGATTACCCACTGTGAAATACGTGGGGTTGCACTGCCCGTTGTTGCCGTATTCTTTGCCCTTCTGAAACGCTTCTACATTGGGGCTCGGCACGACCTCGGCTTTGTAGCCGAGCGACCGAAACACCCCTTGGATCAAGCGATCGTGACGAAAGGTGAGGCCTCCGAAGAGCAACGTGGTGTGTGCCTTCTGGTCGGCGGTGAAGTCGTGCTCTGTGGGCTTGTGGAACTGTTCGTGAATGGACCCGACGGACACACCTTCGTCGTCGGCGTATTCTCGTTCTACCTCGGCCAATAGTGCGGCGACCTGAGGGTCCTGCGCGACGTTGAGGAGCGGAGAACGACGACGGCTGGTGGGTGTGGTGATAGGTGCGTTCACGTGGGTCCTGATTCGGCTTGGGGTGAGGTGACGAGGGTGTCACTGACGAGGGTGTCACTGACGAGGGTGTC
>JAZGFE010000191.1:0-10249 GCA_036479215.1 Nannocystaceae bacterium
TTTCCTCACAAACGGCGATAGGACGCTAGTCGCAAAAATACTGCGAGGAAAACGTAGAGCCGCCTCACCCGATCATCCGGTCAAAATAGCGGCGTGATCACGCCCTAGAACTTTCCACTGCCGAGGACTTAATCAAGATACCGGATCTGCACGACTCCACCAGGTTTTGGTAGGTAAGATTGAGGTCCTCACGACTCGTGCCTACCGTCGGGCTCGACCATTTGATCCCGATCGCGCAATCTCGGATATGGTTGCCGTATATGCGATTGCGCTCGACCTACGTCGCGGGTGGGGCGTGCTCACCCTTGAACCATATCGCCTCGTGGCACCCCTCGATCGTATTGCGGTAGATACTGGTATCTTGGGTATCGTAGACCTGGATGACCGAGTGATTTTCTCTCGTGCCGGCGTGATTGATGAAATGATTGTGATGCACTCGCAAGAACGCGTTTTCCTGGGAAAACAGTGCGCCCCAATTGTCTGTCCCAGAGATCGGTTGATTTCCGCAGTCCACGATTCCGTATTGGAATGCGACATGGCGACTATGCCATATCGAAACCAGCGACCCTTCAGACGTTGTGACGTAGGTTCCCGCGGGATCGATGCGCACGTCGAGACCATCGAACACAATATAGTTCTCTTCATCGACACCGATAAGCGACCCGGTCCCCGCACGGGCCACGACGATCGAGCGCGCCTCCGCGTCGGGAGTCGAAATCGCCCGGTTCTCGGCCTGAAACACAATGGGCGCGTCCTCGCTCCCGCTGTTGGCCGGCTGCATCCGCGCAAACCGGTTCTCGGGAACCACTGCGTATACGCCCGCGCCGATCTCCACCACATCCCCCGCCACGGCGGCGGCCAAAGCTTCCTCAAACGTCCAAGCATCCGCTATCGAACCGTCACCTCCACCCGATGCCAACGCTCTCACAAAATGCGTGGGCGGCAATGGGGCATCGTCGGGGACGCCCGGCTCCGTAGGATCTGCGGGGCCGGTCGCGCCGTCATTCGTCGTCGACCCATCGCCTTGCGTCGACCCATCGTCTTGGGGTCGATGCCTGATCCGTGGAGTCCCCTCCCCCCGCAGAGGCGCTGCCCCCCGATCCAGTGGCCTCCCCGCTCCCCCCGACCTGCGTTGACGGCTCGTCATCCTGTGTGCCGCCGCCACCACCCGTCGCGCAGTTTGGCAGTATGAGGAGTGCAGCGCCGAACGCCGCGTTCGCGGTCAAGGTAGACAGGGGACGGGAAACTTGTGGAGGCATCACGGCGAAGCGTGACACGAGCCCCATGCTGAGGAGGCCGTCCCCCGCAGTTGTGGCGTTCGGATCCGACCCCGCGTGGGCACCACAACGACCCTCCCATCACTGCGACACCCATGCGGGCAGGAGAACCGCTCAGTCTCGCGCGCGCGACCGCGGCCTGGCGGTCTGTGGCGCTTCGGCGTTCGCCGGGTCCTCGGGCCAACCGTGCTTCGGGTAACGCCGATGCAACGCGTTGCGCAACCCCGGGTAGTGCCGTGCCCAAAACCCTCCGAGATCCGTCGTGACCTGCACCGGCCTGCCGTTCGGTGCCAACAGATGCAGCACGAGCGCGACCTGGTCCATCGCTATGCGTGGGCCCACTCGACGTCCGAAAAAATCTTGGAGGCGACTTTGCACCCATGGCGGCCGATCGGACTCATAGTGAACCTCAAGGCGTCGACCACCGGGTAGACGCACGTGAGTTGGGGCGAGTCGATCGAGCTGGCGCCGCGGCCCGTGTCCCATGCGCGCCAGCAGATGTGACATGAGATCGGCGGCCCGCAATTCGGCGAAAGTTGTTCGCCCGATGCACAACTCCCGCAGTGCCTCCTCGATAGCCTCGGCGGTCCACAGCTCCATACTTTCGTCGTACTCAGCCGCAAAAGTGATCCGCCGGCACAACTGCGCCAATGCCTCCCGGCGCGGGATGAACGTGGCCGGCCCGCGGGAGATCGCCGCGCGAGCGAGCACGTCGGATGCACCCGGAGGCAAACGCGTACGCTCGAACGACTCAATGCTCAACGTTCCATAGCGGAGCTCCGAGTACGCCACGACCCTCTCGCGCTGCGGATCGAACACGAGGGTCTCGCTTTCGACGACTCGGTCGGTGCACAGCTCGATGAGCCACTCGGGCTCAATGGCGCTGGCCGATCGGACAGTATTACGGGCGCGACCTCGCTCTTCGCGTCGCTCTTCCACCACCAGCGCCACCGCCCATCGAGCGCTGCGCAGCACGCTGGCAGCGCTGAGCACGGCAGACCCCCCGTCAGCGAACACAAGGGTACGGCGCCCCGGACCGTCGTCCCTCACCCGCGCCACTCGGTCTGGGTAAGCTTGGAGCAGCGCCTCCCGGATACGCGTTTGCGCTCCCATCAGCTCGAGCTTCGGGCCCCGATCAACGTGCACGGATCGGACAATCTGTCGGTAGGATCGCTTGATGAGTGGCATGATCCGGAGATCGACCCCGCGCGGCGTCACCGGACCGGACGACTGCACGGGCCAGATCAACTCCGTGTCGACCAGCACGTCCGCGTCGGCATCCTGATCTGCGGCTTCGTGGAGCGACCGCATCGACCGCTCACCGAGGACCGCGGCTACGCGTGCGCCGAGTTCCGCGACGCCACGAGCCTCACACGCCACGAGGAAACGAGCGATACGAGGATGCACCGAGAACCGAAGCATCGCGCGACCCGTGTCGGTAAGCCGCTGTGCTTCGGTCGCGCCCAGCAATTCGAGCAGTTCGCTCGCCGCACGCAAACCCACGGGCCGCGGCGCTTCGAACCACGGGAAGCGAGTGGGGTCATCCACCTTCAGAGCCGCCAAATCGAGTAGCGTCGCCGACAGATCGACGCGCTGAATCTCGGGTGTCGTCTGGGCGGGTCGTCGGTCGTGATCATGACGACTGTACAAACGCAGGCATCGCCCCGGCCGAGTACGGCCCGCGCGCCCGGCCCTTTGCGTCGCCGATGCCCGGCTGATCCGCACCAGATCCAAGCGAGGCATGCCCGTCCACGGATCGTGGCTGGCTCGGCGCGCCAGTCCTGAGTCGATGACCACCGCGATGTTGTCGATGGTGAGCGACGTCTCGGCGACATTGGTGGCCAGAATCAAACGACGCGAAGCGGAGCCGCCCACCGCCTGGTCCTGAGCCTCTGCAGACAAGTCGCCATGAAGTGGCGTGATTTCAAATCCGCTGGCCCGCGCCAGAGCGGAGCAAGACGCTCCGCAGTCCCGGATCTCGCGGGCGCCGGGCAGGAAGACGAGGACGTGACCATCGGTTCCGGCGAGCGGGAGACCCGACAGTACTCGCAACACTTGTCGCGCCAGATCGCGTGCGCCCGGAGAGCAATACTCGATCTCCGTTTCGAAGCGGCGCACATCCACCCGCACCGTCGGCGCGTCCAGAAAGGACGCGACGGACCCGGTGTCGAGCGTGGCAGACATTGCGATCAGCTTTAGATCAGGGCGCTGCGCCGACTGGAGCTTCCGCAACAGCGCCATCGCTACATCGCCTTCGATGTGTCGTTCATGGAATTCGTCGAAGATCACCACGGAGGCCGTCGGCAACTGGGGGGTCTGCCGAAGTTGGCGGAGGAGCACCCCCTCGGTGACAAAACGGATTTTCGTATGCTCACTCGTTTTGCGGTCGAAACGAACTTGGTACCCGCACCGCCGACCCACAGGCTCTCCCATGCTCCGAGCGACGTATTCCGCGGCACGCCGAGCCGCGATCCGTCGCGGCTGGAGCACGATAATCTCCCCATCCTCCGCGAACCCGTGCTGGAGCAATTCTGCGGGTACACGCGTGGTCTTGCCCGCCCCCGGCGGGGCCTCGATCACCAGGTTGCCATGCGCGGACAAAAGACGCGTGATCTCTCCTAGCTTCGCGTCGATGGGGTACACCAAGGAGGACCTGCTTTCTGCGTGGCGAGTCGTGGATCGGGTGACGGCGTGGGTGCGCCAGACCCCGCGCCGCGAACGGCACCGCCGAGCCGGGTCGCGCGCATCCGCGACTCGCGGCTTGCCGCAGCGCGAATCGGGCCCGCGCCGCGCAAAGATCCATGCCTTCGAGCATGCACAGATTGCCACAACCGGCACCTCGTGCGCGCTCCACCGCCGGTACGTTCGTCATTTAGGCCACCACATGCGCCGCCGTCCTCGCGGCACGCCTTCAGATGCGAGACGGATGGGCGACCGCGTCGCGCTTCTCACGCGAGCGTCTCACGCCGCCGTCCGGCGACCCAAGCATGATTCGGCGCCTCCAGCATCGGACGAGACGCCGAGCGAGTGAGGCAGCACACGAAGTCGTGCACGCATCCCGCACCGCCGCCGCTGATCGTGCTCCATCGTGCTCCATCGTGCCCCCATCGTGCCCCCATCGTGCCCCCATCGATGACAGGCACCCAGCAGCTACGGGGGAGAAGTCGCCATGGCGTCCTCTCCGCGTTTCTTCGATCCATTTCCGGACAGTCCGCCCGGCGTCGAAACTCGGGGCTGGCAGACGGGTGTGGCCCCACGTTACAGTGAAAAGCTGTCCTTTCTGTACCCCGTCCGGCTGTATCGCGTGCTCTTCCTGGGCGATCCGGGCTCCAAGAACGCCACGAAACCAAAGGAAATCCCATGTCGATCTTCCCCCACGCCTCGGCTCACCTCCAAGCATCCCGCCCCTCATTCTCGCTGCTGGCACTGCTCACGGCCACAATCGTCGCACCAGCATGTTCCGAGGGTCCTCTCGACGATGGGCAGAACAACCTCGGAAATGGGGCGGTGATTCCCCAAGATGACGATGACGATGACGAAGCGGCCGATGGCGGTGACGATCACAACAGCGACGACGACGATGACAAGGATGGGGAGAGCGATGATGATGATGAGGAGGAGGAGGATGACAAGGACAGTGATGACGACGATGATGACGATGATGACAAGGACAGTGATGATGATGATGATGACGATAATGACGATGGTGACGATGGTGACGATGACGAGGATGAAGACGATGACGATGGCGACGACGGCATAAAATTCGACATCGGCGAGCCCCCGGACGGCGAAGTGCCGGAAGGCGACGGTGAATTCCGAGGTTTCATCTGGATCGCCAATTCAACCCAAGGCACGGTATCCAAGGTCAACACGCGGACACTCGTCGAAGAAGGTCGCTACGTCACGCGTCCCGACAAAAACGGCGACCCATCCCGGACATCGGTCGGTATCGGCGGCAACGTTGCGGTCGCCAACCGCAGTGGCGGCATCACGAAGATCTACGCCGACCCCACCCACTGCGAGGATAAGAACGGCAATGGCACCATCGACACCGCCACGGACAAGAATTTCTTGGCCTGGAACGAGGAAGAATGTGTAGCGTGGTATGCAGACTTCCCCGAGTACGGTAGCCAGCGCGCAGTCGCATGGACCGCGGAACAAGTCGACGCCGACGCCTCCTATCGTGAAAACGTCTGGGTCACCGGCATTCGGTCCAATGGAAACGAGATCGATGTACTCCTGTTGAGCGGCGAAACAGGCGAGGTCCTGGAGAAAATTTCCATCCCCCCACAATTTCTCGGCGGCATCGGTGGACCCGGTGGTGGCGGGGGTCTGTTCGGCGTGTTCCCCTACGGCGCATATGGTGGGGCTGTGGATGGGAACAACGATTTTTGGTTCACGAATCTGTTTTCGGGCTGGCTGGTGCGAGTGACACGCGACGACATGTCCGTAAAAGTCTGGGAGAAGCCCCACGCCACCTACGGCATCACTGTGGACCCGAACGGTAATGTCTGGGGCTGCGGCTCTGTGGTCGTACGCTTCACCCCTTCCACCGAAACATGGGACCAGGTAGCGATCCCAAACGAGTACAATGCGAACATGGGTGGTTGCATGGTCGACGCCGAGAATCGCCTTTGGTTCGACGTCTCGAAGGGCGGCAACGTCGATCAGTACGTCATGCTCGGTGTCGATACGACATCCCTCGCAGTGGTCGACCAGTTCGATCTGCCTAGCCACACACATGGTGTGAGCATCGATTTCGACGGCAATGTATGGGGTGTGTCTTTTCAAGGCGACACCCGCGCATACCGGCTCGACCCGGAAACAAAGGACATGGAGATCTTCGACGGACTGGTCGACCCCTATACCTACTCGGATATGACGGGTTTTCAGCTGGCCAGCGTGACCGAGCCCCCACAGGGGTAATTGGGGGAAAACCACCGGGGGCCTGCGCGTCGCTGCGTCGCATCACGCAACGGTGTACACGCAACGGTGCTCACGCAACCCGGTGTTCGGCGTACAACACGCGACGCAGTGCCGCGTGATCGAGGCCGGCCCGGTGTGCGAGCCAGCGGTGGGCCTGTTTGGAGCCCACGTCTGCGCCGGCCACCCGCATCAACTGGTCGGCGCTCGGCCAACGCTGCTTGTGCGCCACGGCGGATGCGATGAAACGATGCACCGCCGTCGCGCCACGCCCACACTCGCCAGGCTCCACACGCGTCCGCCATTCGAGTTGGTCGCGGAGCAGATCATGTAGCTCGGACCAAAGGGGCAACGCGGATGCCCCCAACGTCCGCCAGTAGCCTCTCGACATGACTCCGACCCCCCCCCGTATCTCCACGAGGCTGGCGAGACGCGCCGCACACACGCGTGGCCCCACCAACTCGGCCTCACGCAACGAGCCAGGCCAGGCGTGAGCGAGCCGCCGCAGCGCGACCTGCCGTTCAGCCCCCGGCACCTGAGCCGCTACATCGGCCAGGGCCTCGTATTTTTTCTCTAGGGACAC
Source organism: Nannocystaceae bacterium (assembly GCA_036479215.1). Taxonomy (GTDB): domain Bacteria; phylum Myxococcota_A; class Polyangia; order Nannocystales; family Nannocystaceae; genus FL481. Next base: position 6,787 of record JAZGFE010000191.1, read on the forward strand.
ACAGGCAGCAACCGGGAATGCGTCCGCCCAGAACACGGACCAACGCTCCGCTCCCGAGGCCCACTTGCCACCGTCTCCCGCCGTCGAACCTGCCATCTCGCGCGCTGCCGGCTACCAGACACGCTCGACCGTGTCGAGAGACACAAGCGTGCTTGGGGATAGACGCATGGGTCGAAGCATATGGATTCCAACGTCCGCTTCCCGCGGACACGGGCCCGAGCAGCACGACGCCAACTAGGATACCCACACAGGGAAGAAACGCGGGCATGCGAGCGAGCGCCCCGCGCCCCATCACACCCACAGGTCGCGCCACCAGCGCGCATCCAGCGTTGCCGCAGTCACTTCTCCTCGGACGGAACCGCCGGTCGCGGCCCCCGGCATCCCCCCGCCCCAGCGCCTCCATCGTCGGAATGGCAACAGAGGAGGAGGTGCGGGCAGGCCACCCTGGTCAGAATGCGCGATTTCACTCATTGTAAATCCGTGCCCAACCATACCGTCCACTTGGTCGCCTACCGCGAGCTCATGCTCGAAAATCTCGCTGCATTGGGTCGCGAACTCGAAAATCTGCGTAACGCTGTGGAGCAGGCTCGAGACGAGTTCGGGCACAATGAGCTGTCGACGAACCAAAGTACCGACGCGGCCCCAAAGCCCTGATCGCTAGTGCGCCGCGTCGACTCCGGGAACACCCAGCGGAATCTCGTAGATGTGGTATTTCTCGTAGCTGACCACATAGAGGTTCTGCGCACCCCAACCGCCGCGCCCCGATCCGAAGTGACAACTCGGCACCCACATAACCCCAGCGGAGGACAGGTCCACGACCTTCTCGACAGTCTGGCCATCCGGGGAAACTCTCCAAACTACGGCACTGCCAATTTCAGTTGCGTATATATTCCCGCATCGATCGACCGATATACCGTCGAGACTTCCCGTTCCAAGGATCCCTTTTCCGCCCACACCTTCTGCCGCGATCGCAAGCTGGCCACTGGCGATGTCGAGCGCATAGATAAAACCGCCGTCCATATGGCTGCCGATATAGAGCACCGCGTAGCTGGGACCAAACGCGAGACCATTGGGCAACGTGAGGGTGTCGGCCACGACTTCGTACTCGCCCGAGTCGGGGTCCACGCGGATCACCACGCCCTTGTCCGCAACGTCGTCGCTGATCTCGTCTGGCGTCGGGTCCCCTGGGTGCCCGAGCACAACGGTCACGTAGATTCTACCCTCTCGATCGACTGCGATGCCGTTGGGGAATGGGAGCTCCTCGAGTAACGTCGTCTGGCCGCCATTCGGAGTCACACGCACCAGCGCACTTCTCCCGGAATCCCCAAACACGATGTCGCCACCCGGCAACACCACGAGTCCATGACTCGTCTTGTCTCCGTGGAAGTTGGTCTCGAGCACGCTTGGCGCCACGATTTCCGTCGTCCCATCGTACCCGTGGGAAATCAGATGACCCTCCGAGATCGTCAACAACGAGCCGCCCGCGGAGAAGGAAAAGTCCTCGCTACGTCCCGGGCCGACGATCGTAGTGTAGGTTGCCGGAAGGGGGGGGAGGTTGTCGCAGTCAAAGGGTGCCGTCGCCTCCTCTTCAGCCGGCGACAAGGATCCTGTCGCCTCGTCTTCCCCGTCTCCGTCTCCGGCTGAATCATCGTCGCCATCGTCTTTCGTCGCGCTGGCTTCAGCATCGCTGGCGCCCTCCGTGGCCCCGCTGGAACCTGCATCTTCGCCATCGCCTATCGACGAGGATGTGTTGTCCTTGTCGGTGTTGCATCCGAGTATCGGGAGCACGACACCGAAACAGGTGAGAAGAGCGAGGGATCTACAATGGGAAGGGACTACTCGTACTCTCATATCACAATTCCTACCTTCTATTATTATTCGCAGATTTCGATCTGCTTGTTGCACGTCTGCCCCGGAGGACAGTCCGCATCGCTGTGGCAAGGCGTCACATTGTCCACAGACAGCCCAATTTCCAGTGACGCACTGGCCACGAAATCGACGCAATCCTCGGCCCCCGGCGTCCTAGACGCCACCAGCCGGGTGATCGTCGCATTCGGAAATCCGGTGATCCCCAGGTCCAAAAACTTCGCTAGGATGCCGGCCGGTACGATCCCCGACCCCGTATCCTCGAATCGGCACACGACACTTGCCGGCGTGCCGCCGTGCTGATCCACCTGTAGCCGCAAGACGATCTCCGCGTCGTGTTCAGCGACGGCAGCATCCCATGCGACATCCAGCGGCGCCCCGTGTGCGACCACCAATGTCATGCCCGTCGAGACATGAAGAGCAGCGATTCCGACAACACCAAGCTCGATGGGCTCAACGTCCATGTCCCCACCGGAGGCCTCAAGCCACACGGGCTCACCCGCTTCGATGGCGGACTTGGGGCGCGACGTATCGAAATACACAAACCCCGGCTCCACGGGCAGCAAACGGAGGTCCTCCCCAAGTCCCTGCACCGTGACCTCACCTACGCTTCGTGGCCGCGGCCGCGTGATACACGCGTCACCCGGCCCGCACACCTCATCTGCGGCGCAGCGTGGATCGCAGAAGAACCGTTGTTGCCGGACCAGCGCGCAGCCGCCCTGGGCGCTCACCTCCTCCAGGCGCGCCAACGGGGAGGGAGCGGTGTGGACGTTTCCCTGGATGATCGCGGTTTCCTTGTACGTCTGCAGCTCAAACCGGCCCACCCGCACGTGGGGATCACACTCCCCAGCATCGGCAGCGCCAGACGGTCCAGTGTGGGGTCCCTCCGAGCTCGCGTCCGTACCCGACGCACGCTCACAAGCGGCTCCCAACACGACCGCCAGGGTAGTTAGAAGCATTCGCGTGACATGCGCCGACTTCGTCAACGTCGGCTCCTTTTGCGTTCCACACCCCGAAGTCCCCGATGCAAGCTCACCGTTTCTAAGTAATGCGTATCGCATATGCCGCGCAATGTCGCATCGTTCCCATGCCCGCACACCAGCGAAGTGGAGCCGGACAACCGAGCCGCACCTTGCACGGATGCGCAACTATCCTGCACCCGGGCCAGAGCAGCGCCCCCCCCCCCCCCTCATGATTGATCGCATTTCTGGTGCACATTGCGCGGAGCCCTGCGGGTGCGGACGCGTATCGCGGTTGACGTGGCGCTGCTGCCCACCATGAGGTCGCTGCTCAGCGATCGGCTTGCCTGCGCAGCATTCCCCTGCCGTGCGACACGGTCGTAGGGCCCTGCGCGGAGGTAATGCGCACGGGGGGGGCCGCTGCCCGCCCCGTCGTTCGGCGTGAGCTCCAGTACAGCCTCGTCCAGCTACCGCAGTGTCGTGACGTCAGGCCGCGCGCTCGTCATGAGGCCGGCGTCGGTTCGACGTCGGCTTGCGTCCTGGCGAACGCCAAGGCGGCCGCCCAGACCGCGACTGCCGCGCGAAGGTCCGCATACCCCCGATAGACCACCAGCCAGCCAGGCTCACCGTTGTGGCGC
>JAZGFE010000192.1:0-5860 GCA_036479215.1 Nannocystaceae bacterium
TTCACCTGAAAGTGCCTTTTGCGCTCGGTTGCGCGTGTTCGCTGTTGCTCATAACTACACGAACAAGGGGACTTTCAGGTAAATTCACAGTATTCAGATTTTTTTTGCGCTTGTTCTAGGACTAGGGATCGTTGGCCATGTTGAGGATACCCCAGTGATCCTCCATCGGCTGCCCGCCAGCGTCGTGGGAATAGCCGATAATGCGCATATCCGTATCGATGTAGTAGAATGTTGCCCAACCGTTTGGGCAAACGTCCGGAGAATAGGCGTTCGGCGCGGTATAGGAAGCATCCACCACCAGCGCGAGATCGTGGGGATATTTGGCCTCCCACGTCGCTGCTGCCGGAGTTGTAGTGTCGGCGTACGAGGCCGCAATGATGGTCAACACGCCGAGGGTGCCGGCGACCATCTTGTCGTTGAAGTTGCTTGCCCGGGTGGCGAAATCCCACCCACCGTCTGTGAACGGCATCCCGGCCAGATACATCGCAAATGCATCGCACGAAGAACACTCGAATACGGAGATGTCGATGATGAACGGTTGCCCGGCCGCCAGCTCGCACAAGTTGAGATCATCTCCGTGTGCATCCACACCAACGATATTCGGGAACAGTCCGCCCACCTCCGGAACGAACGCACCCCAAGCCGGAAGGCCACTGCAATCGGGGTTCCCGTCGCCCCCACCCTCTCCAGAGCCTTCCTCTCCCCCTCCCTCGTCGCTCGCGCTCCCGCTGGTGTTGCCCCCGTCGTTCCCAGCCTCGTCGCTCTGCACTGCGCCATCGTCCCCCTCCATTGGGTCGTCCTCACCGCCGTTCACACTGTCTTGTTCCGCCGATGGTGCGCCGTCCGACGAGGTCTCGGCACATGCGAGCTGTCCGAGAAGCACCGTCGAAACCATTCCGATCCCCAAGCCTCGCCGCTGCAGCATCATTTTCCCTTTTGCCGTTCTTCGAAGCCGGCCACGGGCGCATCCCGCAGCCTCTATCCGCGCCGCGAGCGTAGGCCATTCGACCGCAACCCGCAACCCGTTGCCCGCTGCCCGCTGCCCGCTGCCCGCTGCCCGCTGCCCGCTGCCCGCTACGCCAAGATCTCGGTCAGGAGTCCGCCAGACAGAAGGGGATCACCAAAGTCATCGAGGTAGCCGCCGTCCGCTTTCCTCACTCCAGCGGCGCTCCCCAACGTGTTGAGCATCTTGGAGTGGTTCGGCTCGCGATCTGCCGCGTCGGCTTCGACGCGAACATGAATCCCTTGCTTTAAGAACCCACCGGCACCTCCGGCCAACACATAGGGGATGTTGTGGCTCGCGTGGCCCGGGCCGCTACCGTTGTCGTTGTACCAGATCGCTACACCAGCATCGAGCAGGCTGCCGCCGCCGGGGGTCTCGTATTCCTCGAGTCGGTCGAGCAAGTATCGAAACGTGCGCGCAAACTGCACGTCGACTTTGTGGTGCAACAGATCGCTACCGGGAATGACGGTGCCCTCCGAATTGTGCGATTGTCTGCGATGGGAGATGTAGTGGAAATTGTCTCCCATCAACTCGCCGGTGTCCGGATCGGCATAGCGGGTGTTCCCGTCGTTGCCGCTGCCAACCTGGATCGCCGCAGAGCGCGTGTACCCACACGCGATCGCCAAGGCGGCGACGTGCATATGCGCCCGCGCCGTCGCCAAGGTTTGGGTCCCGTCCTCGGAATCGAACACCGCCCCCAGCTCTTGCACCTCGGCCAACTCGGCGCCGCCGAAGTTGCATGAGAGCGTGCCTTCGAGGTCGCGTACGCTGTCGCGGTGGAGCTCGAGACGACGCCGATCATCGGCGCTTAGTCCCTTGGTCGCCAAGAGGTCCTGCATCTGAGCGAGCACAAAATCGTTGACGCTGCGCTGACGCCCGATGATTTGCTCCATCTCGGCATCATTGAGGCCCATCATCACTTGGTACGCGTTGACGGGGTTGTGCAAAGCGGCACGCCGAACCCCCGCCGCGCGGTAGGATATACAAGCGCCGCCGAGCCAACCCGAGTTGCGACCAGCGTACATGAACAGCGATTCTCTCCCACCTTCGTTGAGATCGGCACCGATTCGATGATCGATGGACTCGCCGGCCGCTTCGGACTGTCCGCCAACCCCTGCGACCACAGCACCGCGCGCAGTCAGGCCCTGCAGGGCACCCCGCGCATGGCCGTCGCCATAGTCGAAGCGGTTCATATTGACGTTCTCCACCACCAGCAGACGATGGAGATGGGTCTCCAATTCGCCCACCGCACGGCCTTCAACATTCGCGGGCGTCAGTGGCCCATGTTCTCGCGGCCAGAATCGCTCCGGCTCATCTCCGACGGCGGTGCCCCCTAGTGCACAGGCGACGCCGTTCGCTTGACGGAAGAACACGGCGAACGGGTCGGCAGTTTCGCCGCGGGCTGAGGCGTGCCGCGGCAGCAGGCTCTCAAGCAAAGGAAGCGCGAAGGTCACCCCACCTCCGACCAAACAGCATCTGCGCGTCAGCTTCATCGGCTTTCCTCCACGGCCCGGTTGAGAAATGCAGGCGCGGTAACGAGGTCGAGGACGAGATCGCGGATCGACGCGCCCTGAGCCGACGCCGCCGCGATTCGGTCGATCGCGCCCTCGTCCTGCACGGCGACCGGCCGGCCGTGCACGAACTCTGTCCAGTGCTTCACGTAGCAGCCATGCACGGTGGGGTGCTCGGCCAGCACCGCGCTCAAGTCGATGGCGTTTCCGACCTGGATCGCTTCGCCGTCGATCCAGACCTCCGCCGTGGCGTCCACAGGGAAGCCGTTGTCTGTCGTCCGATAGGCACCGACCGCATCGTAGTGCTCGTAGGCGAACCCGAACGGGTTGATCAGACGGCTATGACAGCTGGCACAGACGCTGCCTTCGGCCTCGGTATGTCGCTCCACCGCTTCTCGGTTTGACATCTCACCGATGGGCGGGAGAGGAGGTACGCCGTCAGGCGGTGCGGCGACCATATTGCAGGCGATACGTCGAGAGAGAAACACGCCGCGATGAATCGGGTCGGGGTGCACGGCGGTCGCATTGGCGGCGAGGAAACCGACTTGGGTGAACAGCCCACCGCGCTCACTGGGGTCTAGGACAACGGTTTCAAAGGCCTCGTCGAAGTCCCCTTGCAGTCCGTAGACACCCGCAAGTTCGGCATTGACGAAAGTCCGGTTCGACGTGAGCAAGTCGGCCCAACTACCCTGTCTCTCGAGCACGATATCGTCGACGAAGAGTTCGTGCTCCCGCAAGGCGAACTCACCCAAGCGATCCGAGACATGGGGAAACAGGCTGGCCGATGGATGTGCCCCCTCGAAATCGCCCACGTTGAGCAACTGCCCGTGAAACGAGAGGATCGTCTCGCGGGCGCGCGGGTCATCCAGCAATCGACCCGCCTCGGAGCGCACCGCGGACACGTCCGCGAGCTCCCCCTGTTGCGCGGCATCGAATAGTGCCTCGTCGGGCATTGTGCCCCACAGCGCATAGGAGAGCTTGTGGGCGACTTCCCAGCCATCGAGAGGAATCGCGGCGTCGACGATTTCGTCGCTTCGCTCGACTCGATACAGAAAATAGGGAGACTGGAGTACCGTTTCCACCACAAGTCGGACCCCGGCTGTGAACCCATCGATTCCGTCGTAGTGTAGAGCACCGTCCTCGAACTGCCCCAGCAGCGCCGTGCGCTCGGCGTCGTGGAGCGGCCGCCGATAGGCCCGCCTCCCGAATCGGTCGACGAAGGCGCGGGCCCTTGCCGATTCGTCCTCACCCGACGGCGGCACGAGAGCGTGCATCATCGCCTCGTCGCTCGTCGCTCGTTCGGCCATTTCTGCGGCTGCAGTTTGATAGCCCCGCCACAGTGCCTGATCGACATCCAGGGTACTCGCGTTGTTGTCGAACACAAAACCAGCCACCTTGGGGTCCGCTCGGAACAGGCTCGACAGGCCGGTAACTTCGCCTAGTTCAAACAGGTCTCGACAGCTCTTCTCCCACTGCGCGTGGGTCAGGCGCGCCAGTCGGCCACTCGGAGCAATGTGCGAAGCGGACCCTGTTGGAGCGTCGTCGCCAGTTGGGCCCACGTCGTCACTCGGGTCCGCATGGCTGTCGCTGTCGTTTTCGTCGTCGCTTTCGTTGTCGTTGTCGTTGTCGTTGTCGTTGGCATCGTCGCCGTTGGCGGCCTCGCCGCTCCCACCGCCGCAACCCGCCGCAAGCGCGACGCTGAAGGCGATCGCCGTACAGACAGACGAACGCCGTATTCGAGCCTCGCACCACACCACTTCGATGGTGTCCCCTTGTCGCCGCAAGGTCAAAGGAGCTCGACATCCCAATTTACGCCTGCGGTTCGCCCGCGCGCGATGACGACGACATGATCTGCACCTTTGGTGGATGTTGGTGGAGCCTGAGCGGGGCAGAACCGAGGGGCGGAGCGCAAGCCCTACATGTCGTTGCTACGGCAAATTATTCGCCGGCCATGCGGAAGACCCGGTGTTGCGCTGCTTGTGCACCCGTTCGTTCTCCCCTTCCCTCTCTGGTAGCCTCCAAGCCTCTAAGCATCGGAGCCTCACCTCATGAAGTGGACCATTGGCATCGGCATCAAGCCAGGACATCAGGGCCCGCTGGGTTTCATGGCCTGGCTGTGCAAAGCGAGCCTCCAACCCGCGGGCGAAAGTGTGGTGGCCTGCCACGTAACGCCGCCCGAGTCATGGCTCGCCCGCGTCTTTCACGGTCCCGATGGAGAGCGACAAATCGTTGCCGCCCAACGCCGGGCACGCGAGCTTTGCGATGAGGTCTTCGACCGCGCGGGCGTTGCGACCATGTTGCACCGCATCGAAATTTGTGCCCACGACACCATCTACGACGGGCTCGCGTCCGTTTCGAAAACATACGACAGCGAAGCGCTCGTGATCGGTCGCCACGCCCGCAGTGACGAAAATGACCTCGTTCGGCTTGGCCCCATCGCGCGCAAGTGTCTCGCCCGGTGCCCTGGACCGCTCGTTGTCGTACCGCCAGAGTATCGCGCCCCCCGTGGGGAGACGCCCGCAGTGGTCCTCTTGACCGATCTGGAGCCGCACAGCGAAGCCGCAGCGGACATGGCTCAGCACATTGCACGCCAGTTCGGGTTGGAGCTGCACCTTGTTCACGTCACCAAGCCCGTGTCGTGGTCGGTCCCCTACATCCCAGAGAGTGCCCTCAGCAAGGCCTCTCTGGCGGCGGTCGAGGCGGCGACGCTGCGTGTGCGGGCCTGGCTCGATGCGCGTCGACTCGCCGTGGCCAAGGCCCACGTGCTCTCGGGTGATCCCACGCGCACCGCCGCGGCCCTCTTGGCCACGGGGGAGGTCGCGTTGGCCGTGACGGGATGGTGACCAAGAAAGGACCCACCGTGTTCGGTCAGGGAGTCCGGCGGCTAGCGCTTGAATCGATCGCCTGAACCGACCCGCGAGCCAGGGGACCGGCCGCCCCTTCAGATCGTTGATCGCCCCGTGTCGGCGGCGTGCCGCTTTTAGACGCCGAGCTCGGGTCTCGGGGGACAAGCGGGCCCAGATCTGTTGTTTCTTTGCAGACCGCGGTTCGTATGGGTGTGATCGATAGGTCTTGATAGGCGTGCCGAAGGGTGCCGCGCGGTTTTTGGGCCTCCCTCGCTTGGCCGCAAGTACGTAGGCCCGTATGCACAAATGGCAGTCCTCGTCGTCGCGAGAACTGCGGTATCGCACGACCCCCGGCCGACACGGCAATCGTGGCACCCGTGCAGCCGATTGCCCCACGGCGTGTCCATGCGGAAGCCTCGCGCGAGTGCACGATGTATCCGGGCCAGCGGCGACGCGCCCGTATGTGTCCAACGAGTCAGGCGGCTTGGGGGGACTGTTGC
>JAZGFE010000193.1:0-38159 GCA_036479215.1 Nannocystaceae bacterium
ACTGGACCGAGTTCGATAGCGACAAACAGTCCATGTTGGTGGTCAGCCTGCAGAGTCGGCACGGCCGGAGTTTGCCGCTACTGTGGAAAACAGTGCTGAAGTCCAAACTGAAGGACCGTCGCAATCAAATCGAAGATGACCTACTCCGTCGGTTGCGCGAAGCGATCGATGAGAAGTGCCGCGTCACGATCGTGGCCGACCGAGGCTTTGGCGACCATAAGCTGTATGCTTTCCTGAAGGATGAGCTGAAGTTTGACTACATCATTCGATTCCGGCAGCAGATTCTCGTGACGTCTTCCACCGGCGACGCGCGGAAGGCCGTGGACTGGATCCTACCTGGAGGGCGGATGAAGATGCGCGTACAGGACCGAAAGATGAAGGACGCCTTGTGTGCCTTGCGACGAGTCGTGCGGACCTGACAGGTACACAGATCAAGAAAAGGTATGGGCGACGATTCTCCATCGAGGAAATGTTCCGCGACATGAAGGACCTACGGTTTGGGATGGGGTTGTCGTGGATGAAGGTGCGGCGGCCCGATCGAAGAGACCGGCTCTTTCTGATTGCCACGTTGGCGCACGCCCTGCTGACGTTCCTTGGGGCTGCGGGAGAAGAACTCGGATTCGACCGATATCTGAAAACTAACACGTCGAAGAAGCGTACCCTGTCCCTGCTTCGCCAGGGCCTACGTTGGTACGATCTGTCGCTGACGATGAACTCAGATCGGTTCGTCGCTCTGATGCGAAGATTCGACCAACTTATCCATCGTCAGATATTTTTTCGTGAAGTGCTCGGCGCTATATGAGGGGATGGCTCAGGGGTATCCGATCTGTTCGCGTCCTCGTACGAGCACGAAGCGGCCGGCGACCTGGATCGCTCACTCAACGACGTGCTAAGCATTTTGCGACGGCAACCGAGAAACTATGTCGCCACCTACTGCGCGGCCTGGCTGTACTACCGTCAGGGCCGTTACGAGGACGCAGTGACGTTCTACCACAAGGCCCGCGCGATCGCCCCGCGAGCGCTGGAACCGAAGCTTGGTCTTTTGGCCACACATATCGCAGCGCAGAACTGGAAGGACGTCGAGTCGGTCGGCATGGTCCTTCTCAAGGAGGTTCCCTCGGACTACATCACCCGCAGTCGGCTTGCCTTCGTCTAATTTTCCCAGGGCAAATACAACAAGGCCGCGGCCATCTACCAAACGACGCTCACCCACTACCCTTCCGATATCGAGATGATGCTCGGCCTCGGTTGGACGTATCTCAAGATCGGAAAGAAGTCGGATGCGCGCGCCCATTTTCGCCAGGTCTTGGTGCTCGATCGAGGCAACCTCCGCGCGCGGGCCGGTCTGGAGGCTCTGTAGTCATGCGAACCTTGCTAATCGGGGCCGCAGCGTTCTTGTCACACCTCGCGGCTTGTGTTGCTCCCGGGACCGCGGCGATCGACGACGCCTGCGAGGAGAAAGAGGACTGTGCCGCCGGCTTGTGCCTCCAATCGCAACGCCATGGTAAAGTCCACGGGGTGGGTCGGTGGCTACTGTACAATTGAGTGCGACCTCAACTGCCGCGAGGGTGCGGCTTGCCTGGTGTTGGGCGACGTCGTTTACTGCATGACCGAATGTAAGAACGACGATGGTTGTCGAGACGAGTACCTGTGCAGTCCCTGGTCGAACGTATGCCTACCCGACTGTCGTCTGGGCTACGAGTGCGGCGAGCTCGAGTGCACCGACGACGGCTACTGTGTGGATCCTGGCTGGGAAGACCCGGGCACGACCAAAGCCGTGGCCCCGCTGGGTGAGCCGCGCCGCCTCGCCAACGACTGCGAGTCGGATCTGTGCATCCCCCAGCAGGACACCGACACCGGTATCACGTGGAGCGAGGGCATGTGCATCGAACCGTGTGGGGAGTGCCCAGATGATTTTTACTGCACGTCGCTCGGCGAACTCAGTTATTGCCTGCCCGACTGCGATGACAACAACGATTGTCGGGACGGCTACGTGTGCAATCCGATCATTCGCGCATGTGTTCCCGATTGTCGCATCGGCTTCGACTGTGGCGACTACGCCTGCAACGACGCAGGCGCGTGCGAGCAACCACCAGCCTAAGGCGACTACCCCTGCTACGCGTCACGACCTTCGGCACTCAGGCCGCCGCAATTGCGACCCCCTTGGAATCACTCGACAAATCGTCATCGGAGCACGCGCCGCATGAGCTCGACCGGTTGATCTCGACCCGTCTCTCTGGGGCCTGTCGCCGCCTCCCGGCAAGTCCCTCGCCGACGCCGTCGGTGACGGCGAAGAACATCTCATCGGGAGTCTGACCATCGAATGCCGCGTGGGGCATCACGCTGTTATGCTGCTTCACGTAGGAGTCCACGAGCGACCCGACCTTCTCAACCGAATCGAGTTCGTGCAGGTAAAGCCATTGATGCCGAAGAGAGCGCCAGAACGCCTCGATCATCGAGTTCGACTCCGTGACCTCCACCTGGGCGAGCACACGCCTGATCACCGAACCGTGGAGAAAGTCGTCCACGACCTCGTTCACGTTCTCAACGCCCGAGTCCGCCATCAGCGTGATGTCGTCGCCATTCCTCAAGAACTTGGCCGCATGTTCGAGGACCGTCGTCGTCGTTTTTCCCGCCACGCGCTCGACCAGTTCCCAGGCCAGAATCTTCCTCGAGAAGTTGTCGATCACGGCGTGCAGGTACACCCTGGCCCCGCTTGTCAGCCTGATGACGGTGAGATCGATGTGCCACCATTCGTTCGGTTGTGTGGCTCGCAATTCAACTTTCGGCCGCGCCGTGTACACCCGCAAACGCGGTCGTCGCCACCCGCGAGCGCGGATCAGACGACGCCACGTGGAGTCCGACGCGAACACTTTGCCCAGTCGTTGCGCGTAGAGGCACAGATCCCTGATGGTTATTTGCCCTAACCGACCTCGGGTCGAGAACGTGTTGCTTGATGGTCTGTACCTCGGGCGCTGTGAGCCGCGCGGGTCGGCTTCGAGGGCAACTCGACTGGTCGTCCAGTTCACAAGCCAGCTCTCTGCGTTTCCAGGCATGATAGCGAGACGGCGACAGGCCAATCAAATTCAAGAGCCTTTGAACCGGTGCATACCCAGATGCCATCCCGATCGCCCGGATCGGTTACGCCACACCAGCCAGAACAGCCGGCCCTGGCTGCGCCTCGCGTAGAAGCCGGTAGTCTTGAACCACCTGCCACGCGGTTGCGAAGGAACAACCCACCCGCCGCGCCGCTTCAGCGACGTTGAGATCTGGCTCTTGCTCGAGCACCGTCCAAACATCGGCACGCCAGGTCGGGCCCATGAGCACACGATTGCGGTAGCCCGGGTGTTGTCGGGCGAGTGCGTCCGGGCCCAGGACGTCCGCCTCCCGGTCGCGCAGCGTGCCCGCGGGGACGCGAAGCGAGGAGCCTGCGAAGCGCTCGTCTTCACCCCGGCGTGAGATTTGAAAGTTGGTCCCCACGGGTAGCAACTCGACCGGTATCCCACGGTGAAGCGAGAGTAGCCGCCCGAAACGGCGGTCCTTGCTGAGCCATTTGGCCACGGCCGCCCAGTAGGCGCGCACACCCTTCGAGGGGTGTTCCGCGAGGAGGCGCGCGAGTCGGTCCGCGTTGACCCGGCCGTGATGTACGCCCGTCCAAGTGGAGAGTACGGCCAGCACCCGCAGGTCTTGCTCGTCCATGCCCAGTTCGGAAGCGAATACGAGGGTCTCCTCGATGGGCGCCTCTCGATCCTGCCGCGCCGCGAAGTTCATCCCGATGCCCGCCATGTCGCGGGTCAGGCTTGTGGCATCGGGGCGCCCCCCACCCGTGGTCGATCGACTAAAGGCCATGGCTGAGTCTCCCGCGCAGTTCCTCGAGAGTGAGGCGAACGTGATCTCGCCACCCTGGATGCGCATCCCGTTCGGCGAGCCAAGGGCCGGCTTCGTCGAGTTCTTGGGCCGTAGGTGCCAGTGAAATGCAGTCGCCGAGGTCGGTACCGCGATCGCACAGGGCGAAGAGCTTCGTCTTGAGCAAGTCGGCGCGGCCGAGCGTCGTGAGTTCAAGCGCCTGCCCTGAGAAGGCGGCACGTACGCGCGCGCGCCACCCCTCAGGTAGGACCTCAGCCAGTTGCATGGGACCGTTGTTAAGCCAGTCCTCCCCGAGCTCGGTCCCTTCTGTGCGCAAGTGAGTTGCGAATTCTCGCGCGGCGTCGGCAATCTCTGCTGGAAGCTCAGGATGCAAGATATCGACATCGCGCGTCTGTCGGTCCGTCACCCCCAGGAGCGCCAACGCCGAGCCGCCGACCACTATTGCCTCGAGCCGAAACGTGCGCGCAGCTAGCCAGCGGTCAAACGCTTCGATGGTGGGTCGGGGCAACATGTCGGGCCGTGCAAACTGGTATCGGTTACACCGATACTCATTGTTGACCGACCTCACCCGGAAGTCAAGATCACGGCGGGCCCCATTAGACCCGTGCTGTCCCAAAACTCGAACGACCGTTTACGCGGCCTCCCTGGCGTAGAACGACAACATCCCTCCAAGCCGGGTGCTCCGCTCGATCGACCCCTCGGCGTTTGCGGCGAGGGATCGATCGAGCAGGCGGTTCCCGAGCCCTTGATGATTTCGCTCGCGGTGATAGTGCGCCACGTACTCTCGCAGGATGCGCCGGAGGTGCTGCTCGCCAAGGGGAATGACCCTCGATGAGCACTCGCGCCGGATCGAGCCCGACGCGCAGCAGGGCTAGTTTTCCTGCATGCCGCCAGCGACCCACGCCGTTACCATGGCGATCTCTGGATCGGTCAGGCATTCCCAACCCTCTCGATGGAACGCCTGTGGGTCGTAGGTTCTGCAGCGCGAAGCTTCCATTTCCTGAAAGGAAAGCACGTGCGCCACACAGGCGCCGCCAGTGTCACCCTCACAGAGGGTCGCTGCTTCGAGCGTGGCGGGATCTAGCATCGGTGTGTAGACGTCTGCGAACTGGCTGACCTGCATCACGCCGTCGGCGTGACAGGTGGCACACTTCGACCACAACAGGGGTCTGACATCGTCGACGTACGTCAGCACAACGTCGTCGCCGGTGGTGCCCGTTGTGTCGTCATCGGTGGTGCCTGTTTCATCACCGTCGCCGTCGCCGTCGCCGTCGCCATCACCATCGCCATCGCCATCGCCGTCGCCATCACCATCACCGGATTCCGCGGTGGTACTGTCGGTGTCATTCGAGCCGGAGCAGGCGGCCAACTGAGTGACGAAGAGCATGGACAGAAACTGGGTCCAACGACAGCTACGCAGGTCCATGAAGACTAGTTGCCCACAGGTCTGCCTGTCCGTCAACCGGATGGTAGAAACTCAATAAGCGCGCGGCTTCGACCGCGGGGAGGCGGCATCGGGACACGACACGGTCAAACACGTCACTACACCGACTACCAGAGCCCAGCTCTTACCGACCCCGTATTGCGACACAACCACGGAAACCGCTCGTAGTCAGGCCTCGCCCGCACCCGGTCCGACGCGTTTGCCCGGGCGCGCCTCCACGGGCGACAGCCGCTCGAGGGTGGCGGTGGTTTCGTCGAGGCTGTCTCCCTTCGAGAGCGGGTGCATCGCAGCTTGCACCAGCCGTTTGGCTTCCTCCTCGTCGAATCCCATCCGCATGACCAGTGTCGCGCAATCATCGAACTCGTGCTCTCCGAGCTGGCCGTCCACGAGGGTCATGGCCACGAGTTCTGCAACGTGCTCCAGCTTCTCACGCCGCGTGAGCGGGACGGAGAAACTCGCCACTGGACTTTCCAGCAGCTGCTCCAGCTGCCCCGGCGAAACCCCCAGTTCCTAGCAGCGCCGGCTACTGGATTCTACCTGGAGGGCGGATGAAGATGCTCAAGGGCGTGAAGGTGACCGCCCTCAAGCAATGGGTGCCTGCGGTCGTGTGCGTACAGGACCGAAAGATGAAGGACGCGTGGTGCCTTGCGACGAGTCGTGCGGACCTGACAGGTACACAGATCAAGAAAAGGTATGGGCGAAGATTCTCCATCGAGGAAATGTTCCGCGACATGAAGGACCTACGGTTTGGGATGGGGTTGTCATGGATGAAGGTGCGGCGGCCCGATCGAAGAGACCGGCTCTTTTTGATTGCCACGTTGGCGCACGCGCTGCTGACGTTCCTTGGGGCCGCGGGAGAAGAACTCGGATTCGACCGATACCCGAAAACGAACACGTCAAAGAAGCGTACCCTGTCCCTGCTTCGCCAGGGCCTACGTTGGTACGACCTGTCGCTGACGATGAATCAAGATCGCTGTCCTGCACTGATGCAAAGATTCGACCAACCTATCCAACGTGAGGTATTGTTTCGTGAAGTGCTGGGCGCAATCTGGGGGGATGACTCAGGTCCACTATAGCTTGGATGCCATGGACGTCTCATGGTCCATTCCCCCAAAAAGCCACAAGTGTTTCCTTTGCAGTCTATATCGCGAAAACATGTCCCAGCGATGATGTCTCAAACGAACAAGGAGCCCTCGCATTGAGGGGATCACGCAGGGTTCTCAGGGCGTGGCCTCGATTGCGTCCTCCTTGCCGGTACCGACGGGCAGGGGTGGAGCGGATGCGACTGTCGGTGGGGTCGTGCGGTGGTCGTCCGGTGGGGGCGCGACGCAGAGCTGCGTTCAGTTGTTGGCGCTGGGCGTCAGATCAGCGCGGATTGCGGCGTCGTCGAGGCCGAGTACGTCGACCATGTCGTAGAGCCCCGGTTCCCGGTTGGAGAGCCAGCGGGCGGACCGGAGGGCGCCATTGGCGAAGATGGAGCGGTTGAGGGCGCGATGGGTGAGTTCAAGGCGCTCTTGATTCCCGAGGAACATGAGGGTGTGCTCGCCGACCGAATCGCCTCCGCGTGCAGCCACTACGCCAATCTCGTCTTCTCGACGGGGCCGGTTGGTCCCCGTGCGGTGCGGCACCACCACGTCGGCGAAGTCGCGTGCGGTTGCGGCGGCGACGGCCTGTCCGATGCGGAGGGCCGTACCCGAGGGGGCGTCGCGTTTGTGGCGATGGTGCAGCTCGAAGATCTCGGCGTCCCAGCCCTTGCCGAGGGCCCGCGCCCCGATGGCAGCAAGCTGGATAAGCAAGGTGAGGCCTACGCTATAATTCGCGGCGGCCACGATGGGGATGCGGTTGGCGGCGTCTTCGATGAGCGTTTCGGTTTGCTCCGAGATTCCGGTGGTACCGAGAACCATGGGGACCTCCGCGCTGAGGCAGCGCTCGAGATTCGCGATGGTGGCTTCGGGCAAGGAGAAGTCCACGACCACTTGGCCGTGGCGGGGTTCGAGCTCGTCGGTGACGCGGATTCCGGAGTTGTGGAGTCCCGCGAGTTGCCCCGCATCAAGTCCGGTGCCCGGGCCGCCCGATCGATCGACCGCTGCCGCCAAGGAGAGGTCGTCGCTCTCCATGATGGTCCGCAGCAAGGTCTTGCCCATGCGCCCGCGCGCGCCGACGACGATGATGGGGATGACGCGTCGTTCGTTCATGACAGCACTCCGACTTGTTTGAGTTCGCCCACGATGCGTTGCCCATCTGGGTCTTCCATGCTCATGGGTTGCAGGGGAGGATAAAGGTCGGGTCCACACAGGCCCAACTCGCACATGGCCGCCTTGATGGGGATAGGATTGCTGCGGCAAGAAAGCGAGCGCGTGAGTGGAAGGTGCCGATAATGAAGGTCACGCGCTTCTTGCCAGCGATCCGCACGGGCGGCCTTGCAGAGGTTGGAGATGATCTCTGGCACGAGATTGGACACCACACTGATCACGCCATCACCGCCAAGGGACATGAAGGGGAGGATGGTGAAGTCGTCGCCGCTGAACAACTTGAAGTCGGGACCGCATTGTTCGCGCAGCTGGGCTGCGCGGTGGAGATCGGCAGTCGCATCTTTGATCCCGATGATCATGGGATGACTGGCCAGCCGTGCCGTAGTCTCGGGCAGGAGGTCCACATGCGTGCGCGAGGGCACATTGTACAGGATCATCGGGTGCGCCACACGGTCCGCAATCTCGAGGAAGTGACGCCGAAGCCCCTCCTGCGTCGGCTTGTTGTAGTAGGGCGTGACCTGTAGGGTTGCGGCCGTGCCGAGCTCTTTGCACGCACGGGTGGTCTCCAGCGCGGAGCGGGTGCAGTTCGAGCCCGCACCCGGGATCACGGGTACGCGGCCGTCGGCGACGCGCAGCACGGTTTCGATGGCCCGGACGTGCTCGGAGATCGACAGCGTGGCCGATTCACCGGTGGTGCCGCAGGGTACGAGTCCGTCGATACCACCTGCGATCTGGCGCTCGGTCATTCGACCGAGCGCACCTTGATCGACGCGATGGTCGCTTAGGGGGGTGACGAGTGCCGTGTATGCGCCGCTGAACATAGTTGTTGCGGACGGGAACGTAACATAGCGTTACCAACTCATGGGTACGCCCACCGTGATGGGTACGAAATGGCCGTCCGTGTCGAGGCCCCCCAGGCATACCGCGGTGGAGGCTGGTCCGCTTCGGCGGGGGAGCGCGATCGAACCGCGAGCGCTGGCGCAGCGATGGGAGGTGAAACGCACGCTGGTGGCGCATTCGTTCGGGGCCCAGGTGGCGATCAGGATGTGGAGGGGCCCCCACCCTTCGAAACGGCTGCGGGGAAGGACCCAGCGAGCCGTGATCGCTGTGGCGCTGCGGCTGAGCGTGATATGGGCGGGCGCTCGGGCGTGCAGTCTCGCTCGCATGGCCAAGGCCTGGCCACAGGCGGGGTCCTCTTCGAGCATCGCGTCGACTGTCGCTCGCGCACGGCGTAGGTGCCCCTGTGCCATGTAGAGCAGCGCCAAGGTGGGGCTGGCCAGGGGGTCTTCGGAGGACGCGTCCGACATCATGCAATCGGCTCAGTCGAGGGGGCGCGGCTGGCTGCCGATGAGCGCGTTGTGATCGAGGATTGAGGTCGCCGAAGCCACGTCCCGGCCGATGGCTTGGACGAGCGCCTCGCGGCCCGTGAAGCGCCGGGTGTCGCGGAGGCGAGCGACGAACCAGACCTCGATCGGCTCGCCGTACATCGTCTTGTCCTGGCTCAGGTTGAGTTTGATTGCGTGCACTTCGAGTGAGGCCCGGTTGCTTGGCGCTTGGAAGGTGGGTGCGGGCCCGACGTGGGCCACGGCGGGCCAAGGCCCGAGGGGCTCGGAAGCGGAGGGCGTACGGGGGCGGGCCATGATCGCAGCGTAGGTCCCAGGAGGCGGAAGCAGCCTATCTTCGCATACCAGATTCGCGGTGGGGAAGCCGAGGTCGCGTCCCCGGCCAGCGCCGCGGATCACCGTGCCCTCGACGCTGTACCATCGGCCGAGCAACCCAGCCGCGGCTCGGAGGCGGCCGGCCTCCACATGGGCGCGAATTTGGGTCGAGGACACGCGTGTCTCACCGAGCTCGCGGTTACCGACGGCTTGCACCGAGCTCACGGCGATGCCGTGGGGTGCGAGCATGCGCGCGAGGGAGGAGGCGTAGCCGCTTCGGTCGGCGCCGAAGCGAAAGTCCTCGCCGACGACGATGGTCGTGGGAGCAAGTTCGCTGAGGACGCGGACGGCGAAGGTGTCGGGGGACATGGCGGCCATGGCCTCATCGAAGGGGAGCAGCACGAGCCGGTCGACCCCCAACTGGGCGCAGACCCGCGCTCGCTGAGCGTGGGTTTGCAGCAGCCGAGGCGCCCGATCGGGCGCGAGAAGTTGCGCTGGATGCGGATCAAAGGTGACCACAGCGAGCAGCGGCGCCAAGCTTCGCGCGAGCTGTAGCAAGGCGCGGTGGCCCAGGTGGAAGCCATCGAATGCACCGAGGCATGCGGCGGTATTCGGTGGGAGTCGGCGAATGCGTTTGTCGATGAGCATCGCGGCGGGCACAAACTACCACGCGCAGGATCGCGCGTGCGGGACGAGCGCGGTGCAGGACGAGCGCGATGCGGACGAGCGCGGACGAGCGCGGACGAGGCGGGGGGCCAATCCAACGCTCACACCACTCGCCCATATCCATGTTGCCAAGGTGAGCGGCACTGATGATCGGGGTTGCGGCTATTTTCCCACTTCGTCCCGCGTGAGCACTTGGGTTTCTTTGCAGCCCGACTCGGTCCACGCTCGCATGTCGGGATGGTTCCGGATCGCCTCCCCGTAGGCCGCCGCGGCTCCGTCGAGCGCGATACCGTAGGTGAAGAAGCGCGAGGCGATCGGCGCGTACATGCAATCGGCGATGGAAAACGAGCCGCAGAGCCAGGGCCCCGCGGGGGCAAATCGTTTCCGGGCCTCGGTCCATATCGATGCGATGCGTGTGACGTCGGCCTGTACGTCTTTGCCGAAGCGGACGGTGCGGCCGCGGGCACGACCATTCATGGGAAGGGCTTGACGCAGGGCAACGAAGCCGGCGTGCATTTCGGCGCTGATGCAGCGGGCGAAGGCGCGTGCTTCGGGGTCGACTGGCCACAGGGTAGGAGAGCGTTCGGCGAGATACTCCCCGATGGCGAGCGAGTCCCAAATCGTTGTGCTCCCGTGGATCAGAGCGGGCACGCGTCGGCTGGGGGATAGCGCGGCGATCTTCTCTTCGAACTCGGGCGTATCCAGTGGGAGCTGGATCTCCTCGAAGTCCACGCCGGTCTGCCGCAGCATGAGCCAGCCTCGCAAGGACCACGACGAGTAGTTGCGATTGCCGATGACGAGTGTGAATGGGGCGGTTGGAGCGTTGGGCATGATCACAGGCGGGAGCGTACCCGTCGGACACCGCGCAGGTACACCGCGTCGGCGCCCTCGATCCGCCACAGTGAGACCTCCAAACTTGCCGGCCCACGCCGGGGATGAAACACTGGGGTCATGCAGCAGCGGCTGATCCTCGCGTGGGTTGGGTTTGTGCTGCTCATGGTGGGCGCGTCGCCTGCCCATTTTTGGCTGGATGCGGGGGAGATCGCGTCGGCGGGATCCGAGCTGGGGGTGATGCATCCCCCCGGTGTGCCGGGGTTCGTACCGCTGCTGCATTTGGCGGGTGTCGTGCCGCTGGGTTCCCTCGGCTTTCGCATGTCTTTGGTGTCGAGCGCGCTCGGGGCCGTGACCGTCGGCATCGTGGTGGCACTTTTGGAGCGGCGGCGGGCCCATGTGATCACATGCTGGGGCGCATCGTTGGCAATCTTGGGTGCGATCACCTTCGTCCAAAATGCGCGTACGCTCGAGATCTATACCTACGGCGCGTGCCTTGCCTTATTTGCGCTATGGGGCCTCGACCCGGCGACGCCCCGCCCTCGACGGATGCACGGTCGGCTCGTGGCGACCTTGGCCCTCACCCTCGGCGCGTGGGGGTTTGGTGACCTGCGCCTGCTGTGGGTGGCAGGGGTCGCGCTGTGGTTGCGCGGCGCATGGAGGAAGCAGTCCTGGTGCCGGTGGGCGCCGTTGTGTGCCGTGTTGGCGAGCTTGCCTGTTCTGACACTGCCGCTCGCCTCCGCCCGCCAGCCGGTGGCGGACTGGGGGAACCCCGACAACTGGGCGCGACTGTGGTCCCATCTCCAGGCCGAGTCCATCCGCGGTGCGTACGCCGAGCAGATCCTTCCCACCACCTGGGGGCCGTGGTGGCTGCACTTGCAAGCCAATCTGGGTCGCTTGTTGGAGGACGTGGGGCCGCTGACGTGTCTACTGGCCTTCGGTGCGTTTGTGGGGCGTCGACGAAGCGTGATGAACCGAGCGGATCGAGGCCTTGCCGGGATGCTCGTTCTCGTAGCCGGCGTGGAGCTGGCGTACGCCGTGGGCATCAACCCGATGGGCGGGCGCGATCGACAAACGGGGTTGCTCTTGGTGGTGATGGTCGTGGCACTGGCGGGTCTGTCGGCCCACGTGTGGCTCTCGGGCCGCGCTCGGGCGGGGTGGGCAATCCTTCCGCTGTGGTGGACGTTGGCCGCGGCGCCCGGTTGGATGCGTGAAGGCGACGACCTGGCCACTACGCGTTCGTGGGCACCTCACGCCTGGGTACGTCGCGTGTTGTCCCGTGTCCCGCCGGGAACGCTGCTTCTCACCCAGTCCGATGATCTCAGCGCCGGCTTGGTCGCGGCGCGGGCACTCGAGGGGGCTCGGCCCGATCTATCGCTCGTTCCCGCTCAGCACTTGTATCGACCCGTGCCGCGTCATGTGTCCATCGGGTCTCCGCTGTACCGGGGCTGGACGGCAGCGAGCGGGGAGCGCACCGAAACGAGGCGCCTCGAAGCGTTGTTGTCCAGTTGGGGGGGACCTGTTGCATTCGAGCACGCGCACACGGGCGTGCTGCGGCGTTTGCCCGCACTCGATCTGCGTTGGGGGATACCCATGTCGCTCACCCATGCGCCTGCGAACTGGGTTGCGCCATCGGTGCAGGTCGACCTAGAGGCGTTGATCAAGCCCTTCGGTCCCGCTGCGGATCGTGCTCGCATCGCCGTGGCGTTGTCCGCTTACGCGCGAGGTCGCGTGCGCGCGTCGGCGAGCCCCCAGGTCTTGGCGGAGGCCGAACATGTGTTGACCTCGGTGGTACGCGAGGTCGAGCCTGCCCACGCCAGCGCGTGGGTCGCGTTGGGGGTGATCTACGATCGCTTCGGCCGCACTGCGCGGGCGATCGAGGTTACGAGAGCGGCACTCGCTATCGATGTCGATCGTCACGCTGCGCTCACCAATCTGGCGCTGTATCTCTCTCGCGACGCACACACGCTCCCGCGCGCCGCGGAACTCGCGCTTCGCGCGGTTTCGTTGCGCCCGCACCTGGCCAGCGGGTGGTATCGGCTGGCGGATGTGCGGGATATACGCGGAGAGAAGGTCGCGGCCCGCGCGGCCCGTCGGAGGGCGGACGAACTGTCGGGGAGGGAACCCTAGTCCTCACCAAGGTGTCCTACGCCTGCACTCGACCCACTCACGTGAAGGAGCGACTGATGTTTGGCGTGCACCCTCCTCTGATCCGGCCCTCGTTGGCTCCCATTTTTTCCTCTGCGCTCGCGCGATGTCTCTTGGCGGCTGGCCTGTCGGCTGGCCCGTTGGCTGGCGTGTCGGGGTGCGGCGGAGAGAATCGCCACGACGTGTACGTCGAGGCCCTCCGTATCGAGGGGCGTGCCGAGCGTCAACAGTGTCGGCTCGGGTTCGACGCGGACAGTCACACCAACGTGTTGTCCTCGGGACGTGCCGCAGGTTGCTTGTACGAGCTTCGCCGGGCCAAGACGATGTACGCGAAGGCCAAGACGCTCGGCTACACTGGGCGCGATATCGACGACAAGATTGAAGACTTGGCTGTCAAGATCAAACGGCTCCAAACGATGGTCGAGATCGTCTCTGGGATCGAGCGAGATCAGTTGCGGCCGTGATCCTACACAGGTCGTAGCTGCAAACTATGGCATTTCGTTGACGCCATGGTGCTTCGTCGTGGCATCTAGTCATAGTGTGCGCCGCTTTCGATCCATCGCGCGATGTCTACCATGTGTCGGTAGGGAAGCGGACGGTTGGGTGGCATCGGATCGCCGACCACCCCACGGATGGCGCGGCCGTCCTCTTGGCGTAGCAAGCTGTGGATGAGGTAGCTGCTCGATGCCCGTCGTGGCGATACCATCGGGAACCCGGTGGCGGCCGGATTCGTTTGCAGCACGAGATCCCGCCACGCGCGCTCGGGTGACGAGAGGTCGAGTCGGAGTCGAGCCAGAGGGTCGCCCGAGACGTGACAGGAGCAGTAGCCGGTGTCGGGGTCGAATGCGGACCCGCTAGCGAACAGATCGATCAATGTGAGCGGTGGTCGTCCGGTGGCGGAAGTGTCAGTCATGTCACCGGTGGCGGAAGACTCAGCCATATCACCGGCGGAGGGAGTGCTGCCCGTGGCCGTGCCGCCCTCCGTCGCGTCGGCAATGGTGAACTCTAAGAAGAACCGCTTGTCGCCGTCTTCGGTGCTCGTCCAGCCCGGTGTCGTGGTGTCCATACCCTCCCCTTGCCACCCCAAGGGAAAGGCTCGCAGTCGAGCTCGATACATCAGGCCTGGCCGGAGCGAGGCGTTCGTGCCCACGGACAATACGCTGCCGGGGCACCATGGGGCATCGGCATCCGTGTACGGCTCGTCCGAGCCGGGCGCTCTCCAGGCGAACAGCTGGATGGCAATTTGCGTGTCGTAGGTGTGTTGGCCCGAACTGACGCTTACGTGGAAGTCGTCGACCGCTAGCGGATTGATGAGATCCGAGAAGCAGATATCGATGCGGACGTCGACTTCGACGTCGATCTCTCCTCGCCGAGGGGCCGTGCTGTGCACCTGGATCTGTTTTTCGACGAGGGGAAACCGACGTCGCGGACGGCTTTCGGTGCACGCTGATGCACCAGCGACAGCGAGGAGCCCACAGATCCATCGGGTAGCGGAGAGGTGGAGCGAAGCGTCGCCGAGATCCGCTGAGCCTCGGCTCTCGCGGTGCGAGGCCAGCGCCGCAGCGGGATTGCGAGAGACCACGAAAAGAGGCTGGCACTGAAAGCGAGTGAACGGCGGGAGAAATGCTCGCGTTCTGCGCGGAGATCGTCACGTCGTCGCCGCGTATGTTCGCCCGCAACGTAGCCCGGTCTTCACGCCGCAGTCACCACCCGATCGCTAGCCGTTTCCTGCGGGTTGCCAGCAGCCCGCCGCCATGGGGGGATCGGGTCTCCACTCCACACCACTCTCCGCAAGACCCGTCAGCTAGTTGACCCTGCGCGGCTTGCCCTGATATGTTGCGGCCGATTTCGCCGTTTCGCCCCTCCTGCAGCGAGCGCGAGCCCGGACGCCCATCTCGAGTGAATCTTCCGACGGAGTACCTGGTGCACAC
Source organism: Nannocystaceae bacterium (assembly GCA_036479215.1). Taxonomy (GTDB): domain Bacteria; phylum Myxococcota_A; class Polyangia; order Nannocystales; family Nannocystaceae; genus FL481. The sequence goes on from JAZGFE010000193.1 coordinate 14,798, forward strand.
CACGAAGCGTTCATTGTTCAGACTCTGCTCGGCCGGATTGCTTCTCAGCATGGTGGCGTGCGGGCCGTTCGGCTACCTCGCCAAGGTCTCCAAGCACGCGAACTTCGCGGTGGCTGAGGCCCGGGCCGTGGGCGCCAAGGAGCTCGCGCCGTACGAGTACTGGGGGGCCGTGGCGTATCTGGAGCAATCCAAGACGCTGATGGCCTACAGCGAATACGAGCGCGCTTTTGACTATGGCACGCGTGCGATTCAGCTCGCGGGTGAGGCGAAGGTCAAAGCGGAGCGTGTCGAGGAGGGATCGAGCGTGGAGAGCAACCCCGACATCGCCCAGCCCAGTGAACTCGGTGAGCCTCCTCAAGGCGAGGGCGCCGAGGTAGCGAGCGAAACCGGAGGCGAACGGTGAAACGCGTTTTTCCGATGCTGGCACTCGCAGGACTGTGCCTACCGGGTTGCCTGGGCGAAAAACTGAGAGGCCGGGCGCAGGGTGTGCAAACTAGCTTGCAGCGCGCGATCCGCGATGGCGCTAAAAGCATCGGCTGTGCGCCCAAAGAAACTGCGCTGGCCGAGGCCCACATCAAGTTCTCAGAAGACGCCTTCGGGATGGGTGAGTACGACCGCGGGCGCGATCACGTGCGAACCGCCGATACCTATACGCAGCTGGCCATCGCAAAAACAGATCCGGTCAAGTGCCGAGACCCCGGGCAGGTGGCTACGATCATGCCCGGTGCCGTCGGGGACCGGGACGGCGATGGTTACGATGATGCGGCCGACAAGTGTCCCGATGAACCTGAGGATTTCGACGGTTTCGAGGACGAAGATGGCTGTCCCGATCGAGACAACGATGGGGATGGAGCGCTGGATGCTGTGGAATTGGTCGGGGGCAAATGGACCACCAACGACCGAAAAGGCGATCTAGATTGTCGTGACGAACCGGAGGACAAAGACGGCTTCGAAGACGAAGACGGCTGTCCCGACCTCGACAACGACGAGGACGGTATCCTCGATACGCGGGATAAATGCCCCAACGACCCCGAGGACCACGACCAGTTCGAAGACGAAGACGGCTGTCCCGACCCGGACAACGACCAAGACAAGATTCTGGACGTCGACGATCAGTGTCCGCTGCAGCCCGAGGATTACGATGGCGACGAAGACGAGGACGGTTGCCCGGATTTGAAGGCCAAGCTCGACGGATGCAAGATCTCGTTGGGCGAGAAAGTGTACTTCGCGTTCAATAAGTGGACTATCGACCCGCGTAGTGATGAACTGCTCAAAGATGTGTCGACGATTCTCAAGACCTTCCCCGAGATGGAGGTTGAGATCGGCGGCCACACCGATAGCAAGGGCGGGGATCGCTTTAACGAGAAACTGTCGCAAAAGCGAGTAGATAGCGTGCAGAAGCGCCTTGTTTCGTTGGGTATCACGCGCGGTCGCATGACCGCCAAAGGCTACGGCGAGGCCAAACCGGTCGATACCAATCGAACGTCGGGCGGACGTGCGCGGAATCGACGCGTCGAGTTCGACCGAACCGACGGGGTATGCAGAAATAAGTAAGCCCGACGGGGTCAACCGCACGTGGACGACTACATGAGATCCAGGTCACCAAGGCCCGTGCCGCGTGGGTTTGTGCGGCCCCTCTGCTTCGTAACCGCGGTGCTGTTGACCCTCCATGCGGGTATGGTGCGCGCCGATCCGCGCGAGAATATGCGGGAGGCGTACGTCGAGGCACTCCGGCTGTTCAACGAACTCGAGCTCGACTCCGCGCTGGGCACCATAGAGGGCGCAATAGTGGAGGGGGAGTCGGGACTGGGAGCGAGGGACCCTGTCCTGGCTTCTTTGCATGTGATGAAGGCCGCGCTGCTCTACTCGACCGAAGGCGACGACGCGCATGTCGAGATCGTCGCCTCACTGCAGCGGGCCGTCGGTCTGAACTACTACGTCGTCGTACCTCTAGAGGTACGTTCGGACGGTCTCACCACCTACCTCGGCGAAGCGCGTGCCGAAACCGGCGAAGCCCCCGAGGAAGCTATCCAGCACGAGGCCCCTGAGACACAATGCGGTGAGGATATCCGGCTTGAAGCGTTGCTGAGTGTACCAGATGGCGGCCAAGCGGTCCTCTACTGGCGCCGCGCCGGGAGCGGGGACGATTTCACGTCGCTGGGGATGGAGGTCTTCTCCAATGTCGCCGAGGCTACCATCCCTGCAGATGATCACGGCGACGCGGACCTCGAGTACTTCATCTACGCCTTCGATGCGGGGGACGAGCCCGTAGCGAATCTTGGTACGGATGAAGCTCCGGCGCGGCTGGAGCTCGGCTGCCTGGCGGGTCGTGAGGGCCGGGATCTCATGGCCTCGCGCGAGGCCACACTGGAAGATCAGATCAAGGAGCGAAGAAAATCGGGAGCGGGCGCATTGCCGAATTTCATGTTCAATCTCGGGTTTGGCACCGGGGGTGGCGTGGCGAAGGGTGAGGTCGAGGCGACCTACAAACAGTTCGCCGTTCTCGGTGACACCGCCGCCTATGGATACGGGGAGCATGCATGTGCAATCGCGCGCTGGGCCGCCGGCAACAGTTCGTTGCCCAGCCTGTTCGAGTTGTACGGCGGCGATGCCACTTCACCCACAGCGAAGTCGTACTTCGCGGTATACGGCCCCGAAGGTCGCGCGGCAGATCTTGCGCGTCACTATAATCCGGACACTTGTGCTGAGCGCAACGAGGTTTCCCCCGGCGTGGGCTGGTCGCCTCTCATCGTCGCGCCGGAACTCCAATTCCGTCTCTCGGCGAACATGACCCTCGGTCTATTCGGGCGCTTTCAGGTCATCTCGGGATCGAAAGTGTTTCGTGACGCCCCCAACCTGAAACGCGGTCTACCCGATACCCCGGAACCGGGAACGGCGTACTGGGACGACGTGTACACCGACTTGCCCCAGAGCAACTATCGGCACAAGGTGCCGTTCACGTGGGCCGCAGGGGCGAAGTTTCGGTACTATTTCGGAACGGACGATTCGCAAATGCGGCCGTTTGCCGGAGTGTATGGCGGCTACGGGCACAGCCGTCTGCGTGTGAACATGCAGTTCGCCAACGACCGAAACGGAAACAGCGTGCCCGACGGCTCCGAGCGCGGATACGTTGGGGCGACCCAGGGGCAACCCTGCGTGCCAGTTTGGCCCTACACACACGCCTGCGATCAATCGGAGCAAGGTGCCGCCGAACGGAAGATGGTGGAGAGCCTACGGACCAGGGTGGATACTTCACCACGTATGGATACCGTCGTCCTTGGGCCGCTATTCGTTGGGGCGGTATTTGGCTTGCACTACCGTATGTCGGATCACTTTGCCCTATTCGCGGAGGCGCAAATCGGCGGTTGGTTTCTCGACACGGACTCGATCCTCGTCGACCTCAACCTCGGCCCTGTACTCGCGTTCTAGAGCGGTTGCGTGACAGCAGAACTGTTGCCGATGTTGCGCTGGTGGAGCGGTAGGTGGACCGTGAAGCTGGCGCCGCGACCACGCACCGCAGAATCGGCGGCGATCGTCCCGTCGTGCTCCTCGACGATGCGGTGTACGGTGGCGAGTCCGAAACCCGAGCCCTGATCTTTGGTCGAGAACATTGGCTCGAAGATTCGCTCCATGTGATCGGGGTCGATCCCCGGGCCTTCGTCGTGGACCAATATCTGGGCGCGCTCGCCCACAATCGATGCGCCGAGTTCGATGCTTCCAGATCCTTGCATCGACTCCACTGCGTTGCGCAGCAGGTTCCATAGGATTTGCGAGAGCTGTCCCCTGTCCCCGAGAACAGGAATCGGTCCGGCACAATGGAGCGAGATGTCGACCTCCTTGTTGTTGGGATCGGCCCTGAACGCGTCCGCGACGTCAGCGATCAGCATCGCCAGCTCCACCTCCACCTTGCTCGTGGGTCCGGAGCGAGTGAACGCGAGAAGATCGCTGACCGTATGGTTGAGTCGGCTCGACTCCCGTCGAATCACGCCCAATAGCCGGGAATCTTCGTCACCGAGCGAAGCGTCGGAGAGAAGCTCGGCCGAACCTGCGATCGCAGCGAGGGGATTTCTCACCTCGTGGGCGACTGAGGCCGCGAGTTTTCCAATTGCCGCCAATCTCTCGTTCCTCGTCACGAGTTGCGCGAGTTTGCGGAGCTCCGTTACATCTTGAAAATTGATCACATGGCCGAGTTGGCGCGAACCACTGTCTCGTAGCGGGCAACAGCTCAATCCAAGGCGAAGAGCTCGATGATCTCGTTGCGATAATTCGATCTCGAACCGATTCTGCGGACCACCAGGAGCGTCGAGATGGGACTCTATCCCAGGCAGCACTTGGCCGATCTCCAGACCGGTCGGTTCCTCCCGGAGGGCGAGCATTTCACATGCCGTGGGGTTGGCGAACAGCACCTTGCCCTCCATATTGACTGTGATGAGCCCTGAGCTGAGCGATCGGACGATGTCTTCGTTGAGTGCGCGGAGGCTGCCCAGCTGAGATACGGATGAGAGCAGCTGGGAGTTCAGGTAGGCAGAGAGTGCGGCGATACCGGCCATGGCGGCGCTGGTGCGAGCGACAGTGAGGGCGAGATCGAGGGGCTGCAGTTGTACCAATGCCCCCGACGGAGCTAGAGGAATGACGATGTCCGTCGCCTGCAGGAAACTCATAAATGCGTAGATCAGAAAGGCTGCGCCGGAAGCGACCCAAATTTGGCGACGGTCTCCCATGGTGGCCGCGCCCAAGATTGCGATGAGGTACAAGAAAGTGAAGCGCGAGTCGGCCCCACTCGTGAGCTGAACAACCACCGCAGATAGAACGAGATCGATAGCTGTTTGGAATTGGGCGAACCCGCCAAGATTGACAACCGATGGTAGTCGCCACGCAAAGATGAGGGTGATCGAGAATCCTAGGGCCAATGATGACCATGTGAGCCACTCGAATATTCGCTCCGGTGCTCCGTTGCCGAGGTAGCTGGTCACGGCCGCGAGCACCGTGAAAGCGGCAAGCACACCGAGGCGGAACAGCATGAAGTAACTGATCCGCCTGCGCAACGCGACATCTACCGGTGGTCGATCGGTTCCATCATGTCGTCGCCCGGGTTTGTCGGTGTGGACGGCACCGGAGCTCAGAGGGGATTGGATAGCCTCGGCATGAAGGCGGGAAGGGGGTGTCATTGCCCCCCGTCGAACGACCCCATCACTTGATGGCACCCGCGATCTCGAAGATGGGCATATACATGGCGATGAGCATGCCCCCGACGCCGACTCCCAGGAATACCAAAATGATGGGTTCGAGCATTGATGTCATGGTGTCCACTGCCGCATCCACTTCGTCCTCGTAGAAGTCGGCGATCTTCTGCAGCATCTCGTCCATGGCGCCGGTTTGTTCGCCGACGCCGATCATCTGCACCACCATGGGGGGAAAGATGCGCGTCTCAAGCAAGGGGGTGGCGATATCCTCTCCTTGTGAGACTCGATCGCGGGTATGGAGAATGCCCTTGGAGATGACCTTGTTGCCGGCGGTGCGGGCCACGATATCCATCGCGTCGAGAATGGGTACACCGGACGCGAGTAGTGTGCCCAAAGTGCGTGTGAAGCGAGCAACGGCACCTTTTCGTACGACGGGTCCTACAACGGGTGCTTGCAGCAGAGCTGCGTCGAGCAGGTAGCGGCCGTTTGGGTTGCGCGCCATCATGGTGAGCGTCACCGAAGCGATGATGAGTGCGATGACAAGGGCTATCGCATTGCCGGTCACGAAGTGACTCAGGCTGAGAACGAACTGGGTGATGGCGGGTAGGGAACCTGCACCCAGATCTTTGAACATCGATTCGAAGGTCGGCAACACGACCGTCATCATGATGGCCATCACGATGGTGCCCACCACAAAAATCGCACTCGGGTAGACGAGTGCACCACGGACTTGGCGGCGTAGCGCGGCAGACTTTTCCAGGTAGGTGGCGAGGCGGCGGAAAATCAGATCCAAGATGCCACCCGCCTCGCCAGCGGCAACGAGGTTGCGGAATAGATCGTCGAAAACCCGCGGAAACTTGGCCATGCCTTCGCTCAGTGATTTGCCTCCCTCGACTTCACTTTTCACTTCACCCAAAATATCGCCGAACCTCCGATTGTCGGATTGGTGAGACAGCATATCGAGGCATTGCACGATCGGAAGCCCCGCGTCGATCATCGTCGAGAATGTCCGTGTGAAAACGACCAAGTCCTTGAGGCTCACCCCCGACCCGAGGGAAGGAAGCTGGAGCTTGATAGGCTTTCTCTTCAGCTTTGTGATGTTGAGCCCTTGCGCCCGTAGGCGCTCGCGCACCCCCTCTTCGCCATTGCCGGAGATTTGGCCGCTGCGACGTTCGCCGTTGCGGGTCGTTGCCTCCCATAGAAATTCGGCCACGGTAGAGATCCTTCGGTTAGTAGCCGCGCCGCCCTTGGCGGGAGACTTGTGAGAGACCTTTGCCCTCATCGAGCATGGTCAGAAGTTCGTCGGGGAGGCTCGATCGGGCGAGGCCGACCTCGCGCGAAATGAGGCCACGCTGTATGAGATCCGCGAGTGATTGGTTGAAAGTCTGCATGCCGTGGGTCGCTTGGCCGACCTGCATCTGCGAGTAGACTTGGTGCAACTTATCCTCGCGTATGAGGTTGCGAATCGCGTCGTTCGGGATCATGACCTCCACTGCCAAAACTCGGCCTCCCGAAATGCGTGGTATCAGGGTCTGGCAGACGACACCCTCCAAAACGAAACTCAGTTGGGCGCGAATCTGGCTCTGCTGGTGGGGAGGAAATACATCGATAATGCGGTTGATGGTCTGTATGGTGCTGTTGGTGTGCAGCGTGGCGAAGGTGAGATGACCGGTCTCGGCGATGGTGATCGTGGCTTCGATGGTCTCAAGGTCACGCATCTCACCGATGAGCACGACGTCGGGGTCCTGTCGTAGGATGGACTTGAGGGCACGTGGAAAACTCGTGGTGTCGGCCCCCACCTCGCGCTGATTGACGATGCAGTTCTGATGCCGGTGCAAGTACTCGATCGGGTCTTCGATGGTGAGGATATGCTCGCGTCGCTCCTTGTTGATGGTGTTGATGAGCGACGCGAGTGAGGTGCTTTTTCCCGAACCTGTGGGCCCGGTGACGAGAATCAGACCGCGTGGCTTGCGAATCAGATCCTTAAGAACATCGGGCAGTCCGAGGTCTGCGAACTCGGGAATCTTGTATGGGATGAGGCGAAACGCCCCCGAGACCGCGCCCCGCTGCATATAGATATTGGCACGAAAACGAGCGAGATTTTTGATGCCAAAAGAGAGATCGAGCTCCAGATTCTCCTCGAAGGCCTGCTTCTGTTTATCCGACAAGATCGAGTAGCAAAGCTGCTTCGTCTCGGTCGGCGTCATGGGAGGCGTTTTCAGCGGAATCAGCGTTCCGTCGATCCGCAGTTGTGGCGGCGTGCCGGTGGTGAGGTGTAGATCCGTGGCAGCTTGATCGACGACCGCCTTGAGGAGTTGATGCAGGTTGATGGAGCCCATGTCGAGCCTGACTCTCGTAGAATACTAAAAGACCGAAACCGCACCAATTTTGGCACACAATGGCTCGATTCCAACCGGTGGTTGCCGCCGCGCGGGGGATATGTGCGCGGTAGATGCGAACGCGATCCGGCCCGTTCCGAGAGCGATCAGTCGGGAGCAGTCACGCGGAGGACCTCTTGGACGGTAGTCATGCCGTCGAGGATCTTGTTCAGCCCACTGCGGCGCAGCGTATTCATTCCAACCCGAATGGCTTCTTGCTTGAGCTCCGCGGTGGATGCGCCCTGCAGAACCAGGTCCTTGAGCGGGTCGGTCAAAACCATGACTTCGTACAGCGCGATGCGTCCCTTGTAGCCTGTCTCCCCACAGGTCTTGCAACCCTTGCCGTGCTGGGGTTTGCAGGTTGCAGCCTCCTCCGCGCTCATGCCCGCCTCTTTCAAGGCGTCCACTGTGGCATTGGAATCGGTGCGGGTGCACTCGACGCAGACCTTCCGCGCCAGCCGCTGTGCGACGATCATGTTGACGGACGCGGTGACCAAAAAGGGCTCCACCCCCATGTTGAGTAGGCGGTTGATGGTCGAAGGCGCGTCGTTGGTGTGGAGTGTGGAAAGGACAAGGTGGCCGGTGAGCGCGGCCTTGACCGCGATCTCGGCGGTCTCGAAGTCTCGAATCTCGCCGACCATGATGATGTCAGGATCCTGGCGCAAAAACGAGCGCAGCGATGCGGCGAAGTTGAGGCCGATGTCCTCGTGCATCTGCACCTGATTGATCCCGTGCAGGTTGAATTCCACCGGGTCTTCCGCAGTGGATATGTTGACGCCTTCCTCGTTGAGCTCCGAGAGAGCGGAGTAAAGTGTGGTGGTTTTTCCCGAGCCTGTGGGCCCTGTGACCAGGCACATGCCGAACGGCCTTTTGATACAAACTTTGAAGTCGTCGAGGGGCCTGCGTTCGAAGCCCAGTTTGGTCATGTCGAGCTGGAGATTGTCTTTGTCCAGCAGACGCAGGACAATTTTCTCGCCGTAGAGGGTGGGCATACATGAGACGCGAAAGTCCATCTCGCGGCCCTTCGCCAACCGAATTTTGATCCGCCCGTCTTGTGGGAGCCGACGTTCAGCGATATCCATCGACGACATGATCTTGAAACGGCTGGTAATGGCGTTTTTGAGACGGATGGGCGGATTCATCTCGTGGTGGAGCACGCCGTCGACGCGATATCGGACCCGGTAGTCCTTTTCGTAGGGCTCGATGTGAATATCGGAGGCGCCCTTGTTGATCGCGTTGATCAAAATCAAGTTGCAAAGCGTGACGACCGGTGCTTGTTCGGCCTCACTTTGGCTGTCGGATACATCAAATTCGTCCGTGGACGTGTCCGTGAAGTCGATATCATCGAGCTCGATGTCGTCGAGCACTTTTTGATACGATTCGAAGTTCTCTGGCGCGTCATAGTAGCGTTCGACGGCGTTTTCGATGGACGTGTCCGTGGTGACCACGGCCTCGATGTTCAAGCCCGTGAGGAACTTGAGATCGTCGATGGCATACATATTGCTCGGATCGCTCATGGCGACGATGAGCGAGGGCCCCGCGCGTTGGACGGGGATGATCGTGTGCTTGAGGGCGACGTCTTTGGGGACGAGCGCGATCACTTCGGGGTCGATCTCGAACTCATCGAGGCTGATGGATGGCACCCCGTGTTGCTTGGACAGGAATTCCGTCAGCTCGGTCTCCGCCAATATGCCGAGTTTGGTGAGGCTGTATGCGAGTCGGCGACCCGATGTGCGCTGGTCGGCCTGGGCCTGATGTAGCTCCTCGGCGGAGATGAGCGCCTCGCGGACCAGGAGCTCACCGATGCGGTCGTTTGCCATGTGCGCTGTGCGGAGGCCGGCGGCCTCGTTGCGAGGTTATAACGTGGGGGCGCTCACCGCCAGGACCCGACCGGGGCCGGTTTTCAGGTCGGGCTGCCGTGCGGTATGCTACGCCCCTCCAGACGCCGAAACGAACGTCGGGATCACACAATGTCGTCGGATTCAGATCATTCCTCTCGAGACAACAAGGTCGTGGGCCGCAAGGCGTCCGCGGATACGGCGGATGTCGCCCAATTAGCGACGATGCCGGCGGCAACCCGGCCCGAAGCCGAGCCACAAAGCGAGCCACAAAGCGGAAAACGCGCCAGGCCACCGGCCCCTGTCACCGCGTCTTCGCAGTCGCGCGCGCCTTCGCAGTCGCGGGCGTCGGCGCAGTCGCGGACGTCGGCAGGCACCCGAACGCCGGCCGTTCCTCAACCAAGGATCCGTTCGCGTGCGGTGAAGGTGGCCGATCCCATCGCGCGACTGCTTCGCGCCGGTCATCCTTGGATATTTCGTGAAGCGTTGCCGCGCGAGTTGGAAGGCTTGCCTCCGGGCACGGTCGTTCCGGTGCTCGACGATCGGGGGCACACGCTCGGATGGGGGCTCACCGAGCCCGAGGGGGCCGTTGCGGTCCGGATGCTGGCGTTGACGCCGACACTCGACTGGAACCGAGAGGAGATCCAGCGGCGGGTACAACGGGCGAAGGCGTACCGCGAGCAGTGCATCGAGCCGGCAAACCTGTCCGCCTGCCGTGTCGTACACGGCGAGGCCGACGGACTACCGGGTGTGGGTGTGGACCGACTGGGCGACTACCTGTTGATCTACAAGTACTCGCGCTGCTCCGAGCGCTACCTCGACGACTTGGTAGCGAGCCTGGAGGCCGCCTGGTCGCCGCGTGCGATCTACCTACAGGATCGCTTGCGGGCTCTCACTGCCGAGGAGCGTCGGGGGGGGGCGACGCAACTCACCGGGCGCAGTGCCCCGCCCGACTTTGAGATCGAGGAGGACGGGCTCCACTTCCTCGTCGACGTGACGGCACCCGTGTCTCCCGGGCTCTTTCTCGATTTGAGGGAGGGCCGGCGATTGTGCGAACGGCACGCTCGGGGCAAACGGGTGCTGAACCTGTTCAGCTTCACCGGTGCGTTCGCACTTCGAGCCGTCCGCGGCGGGGCCGAATCGGTGTGCAATGTCGATGCGGCCGCCCGATCTCATGCCCGGTGTCGGCAAAATCTCGCGGCGTCTGGACTCGACTCCGAGGCTTGCGATGTGGTGACGGGCGATTGTTTCAAGCACCTGGAGCGCTTTCGGCAGCGGGCGCGACAGTTCGACTTCGTTGTCGTTGATCCCCCGCCCTTCTCCAATGTGAAAGGGGCCGTGTTTTCTGCCCTGAAGGACTGGAGTCGCTTGATGGAAGCGGTGGCCCCGGTTGTGGCTCCCGGCGGTCACGTATTTGCCGTGTGCAATGCCAGCCGGGTGAGCGACGACGAATTCCATCTTGCCCTCGGCGAGGGTTGCCACGCCGCGGGACGGGAGGGGCGACTGGTGGGTCAAACGGGCCTGCCACCCGATTTTCCGTTGTTGCCGGCGTTCGGGGAGGGTCGCTACCTCAAGGCGCAGTTGGTGTATCTGCGCTAGGGGCGGTGGCGGGATGCAAGCGGGCGTCGCAACGCCCGCGACCTGATCTCGAGGCTTTGGAGATCTGTCATGGCTGGGATACCGTGGCGCCATGAACGAGATCTTCGACAAAGTGCTGCAGGCAGCGCGCAAGCTCGGGGCCTCGGACGTGCACCTCAAGGTGGGCCTACCGCCTGTCTTTCGCATCCGCGGGATGCTACGGACCCTCAAAGACGTTCCCCCCGTGAACGGCGATGTGATCATGACCTTCGCTGTCAACTTGATGAGCGAATCCCAGCATCAACGTTTCACGCAGGATCTGCAGATTGATCTCGCTTACGCTGCACCTGACGGTAGTCGCTACCGTGTCAATGTGTTCCGTCAGCGCGGTGAGACCGGGATGGTGCTGAGAATCATACCGAGCGAGGTCCCTCCTTTTGAGCGCCTCAACCTCCCCGACCGGGTTCGAGGGCTGTCCAAAGAGCACCGCGGGCTCGTACTGGTGACAGGGGTGACCGGTTCGGGGAAATCTACCACGCTGGCATCCCTTATCGATGTTGTGAACCGCGAGCGTGCCGCCCATATCGTCACCGTCGAGGACCCCATCGAGTATGTGTTTCGGGACCGCAGGTCGGTCATCAACCAGCGCGAGATCGGCTTGGATACCAATTCGTTCGCCGATGCGCTCCGGGCCGCGCTGCGCCAGGACCCCGATGTGATCTTGGTCGGCGAGATGCGGGACTACGAAACGATCCGTACGGCCCTTTTGGCCGCAGAAACGGGTCACCTCGTATTTTCGACGCTGCATACGATCGATGCCAAAGAAACGATCTCTCGGATCATTCAGATGTTTCCGTCTGACGAGCAGAGTGCGATTCGGGTCCAACTCGCTTCGATTCTACGGGCGGTGGTGTCTCAGCGCTTGCTGGTTCGTGCCGACGGACGTGGCATGGTCCCCGCGATCGAGATCCTGATCAACACGCAACGCGTGCGTTCCCTGATCGAGGACGACCAACGAACGAGCGAAATTCTCGACGCCATCAAAGAAGGGCAGCATCCTTACGGGATGATGAGCTTCGACCAGTCGCTTACCGACTTGGTGCAACGCAAACTCATCACCTACGACACCGCGTTGACTGCAGCGACGAACCCCGAAGACTTTGCGTTGTACTTTCGTGGCGTCAGTGCGGGCGGGGGCACGGAATCGTCGGCGATGGATCTGGAGTAGGCGAGGTTAGCCCGTATCGGTATGGGTATCTGTGGATGTGGCAGAGTCGTCACCGCCCGCACCATCGCTGCCTCCCGTGGGCGCGGCAGGGTCGGTGGTTCCAGTAGCGGTTGTTTCGCTGCTGGGTGCGCCCGAGGAGCCGCCCGAGGAGCCATTCGATGGACCACCGGATGGCGCGTCGGGGTCGCGATCGCATACATGTTTCTGATCGCAAAGAAGACCAGGATCGCACGTCCCGTCGGTCCGGCAGGTGCAGCCTTGCTCTCCGACGATGCAGGCCACCTCGTCGGGTAGCGTGAACTCGGGTGAGACGCTGTCCGCATGGCCATCGTTGCTCGGACCGCATGCTACCGTCCATGTCATCGCAAGGGCCACCGCACGGGCGAGGGTCGCCGCAGCGGGGCCGTCGGCTAGCATAAGATGCTTCATGGCGGAGCGTAGCCCAAGCGTGCCTGGGTACCTACTCATCCTCGATTGCCCCGTTTTCGATCCAGTTCAGCACATCACCTAGTTCGCCTTCCGTGAGGCTGACCGGGCCGCTGATGGGGTTGAAGGGCATTTGCGTACCAACGATGGACTCGTCTCCCATGAGCTTGAGATACAGATAGCTCTCGTCGGGCTCGCCGGGCGTGATGAGATTGAGCTCTGGCCGCTGTCCAGAGAGTTCGAGCAGTCGTGCGTAGACCCCGTCTCCCACGAGATTCAGGCCAGCTTGGGGCTCAGCCCCGCCGTGGCATCCGCCGCAGTTGAATTCGAAGATTTTTCGAACGCGCTTTTCCCATGTCACGCCATCACCGAGCAAGTTGAGGGATTCGGGGTCGTTGGAATAGGAACAGTTCTTGTAGTCGATTGGGGCGCGAAGTGCTGCGCTGCCCTCCCCCTCGAAGCCCTCAACGAGGCAAAAGAAAGCGAGCATCTCGGGGACGGTGAAGGGTTGATTGGCCAGGGGCATGCGCGAACCGGGGATCGTGTGGCCCTGGAGCGTGCCACGCATTCTCGCGATGAGGTAACTGTTCACTGGATCCCCTGGTTGGAGCAGCGGCACGGCATCGGCTTCGCGGGCCCCAAATACACCGTTTCGGTTGGCATCCCCTTGTGTGACACCCACCTCGAGAAGCGCTTGGAGCCGCTCGACCTGGTACTCTGCGACTTCGGCGATGAGGTGACGGCCTCCGTCGAGAAACCACCATTGCGAGCGAAAGGACTCGAAAACCGTATCATGGACATCGCCGTCGGCCACGAAACGGCGCACGAACTGCCCCGTGCCCCATATGCGCTCCTGGTCGCCGGGTACGGGGGTGGCGAGGTAGATATGCAAGCCAGGCGCGTCTGGAGGGGGGAGAGCGTCGAAATCACCGCCCTCGCCTGGGATATACTCGAGGTAGCCGATCTCGATATCTCCACTGTTCAGGCCGCCTTCGTCGAACCGGATCCGGTCTCCCGGCCGCTCGCATCCGTCGTACACGGAGGTGAAGTCGCCCGGTTGGATATTGCAGGGAGCACCGAAGGTCGCGGCGAAGCCCGAAGGGGTGCGCAGGTCGGGGTACTCTTTGCTATTGTGACATACCCCATCGAAGGGCGTACAGGTTCTCCAAATCACGTCCGTATGGAACTCGAAACCTGTGCGGAAGCTTTGTTGTGCTTCAAGCACAATCTCGTTGTCGCCGTCGTAGGCATCAACTGGAGCGGGCTTTTGTGACTCAGGACGGTCGGGGTCGAAGCCGAGGTTGCCCTCGGGGTACTGGGCGCCTGGGCGACAACCGATTGTGACGGTCGCCACGGCGTATGTGAGAAAGAACGCCGGTCGTCGTATCCTTGTCGTGGTGATCATGCGTCTCCTAGCCGAAAAGGTCGTCGAAGGGCTTGTCGGCCGGAAAGAACTCTCGGTGATCCACATCGAGGGCGTCGAACAGCGTCTTCATGGTGGCGCGGTAGGAATATACGGGGCCCTCCGCGGCCAGATCCGCTGGTCGGGTGCCCCCGATCTGTTGGCCCGCCGCCTTGATGGGCCCGCCCATGAAGGGCATCGACATCCAGCGTGTGGCCAGGTCGCCCCCATGGTCGCTGCCTCCGGCCGAGTTAAAGCGACCTCCGCGTGCCGTGCGTGAGAACTCACTGCCCAGCGCCACGATGACGTGGTCCCAGTAGCTACCACCGGTTGGGTGGACCATACGCTTGAGGGCGAGATGGAGGGCGCTGATCAGTCTGTTCAGTTCCTGGAAGCGCGTCGGAAGATTTTCATCCTCATCCGAATGCATATCGTAGCCTCCCTGATCGAGGTAGGCGGCGGGGCAACCAAAGTGGAACAGTCGCAGCGCAACCTGGATGTTCCTCGACGCGCGGGAGTCTCCGAAAATCTGTTCCAGTTCGGCATTCGAGATCCCATCGAAGGCCTCGTTGGATCCGTTTCCGATCTTCAATGCGTCGCTGGAGAAAATTTCGCTGTATGCTCTGGTGGCGGAGCGAGCCTGCACGTATGCCTCGATCGCGCCGAAGTGGCCTTTGTTCTGCTCGTCGTGAAAACGGCTCGTATAGGCCTTGGTGAGGTCTTGGGCCCAGGGTGGAAGCAGCGTGTCGGTGTTGAATCCGAATCGTTGGAGGTCCCCGCCTCGGAGCACAGGTGGGCGAGAGGCAGCGTACTCTCCGGCACCGAGGCCGATGCCCGGCTCCCCAAGGATGATCGCGGGCAGCAAGACCCGGCCTTCTGCGCCCGCTTGCGCCATTTTTTCTCGCAGGCCGTGGTTGATCATCGTGAACAGTCCGAGATCGCCGTTGGCGTGACCGGTTAGAAAACGCTCGAGCCCCGTGCGGTGGTTCCCGTCTGCGCTGCCCGCGAGTGGCTCGTGGTCTACACAAGGAATGACGGCGATATCTTCGGCAAGCTCGGAGGTCCGGCGTAGGCCCAGGGCACGGAGCTCGTCGGTGAGCCACGCACTCTCGTCGAGCAGCGAACCTACGCCCCAAGACGCCGCCGTTTGTTGGCGGGACACGCCGAAGGGGTTGTACTGGCTGGCGACATCGGCGTTGAACGCTGTGCTGAACCGGAAGCCTCCAGATAGCCGGATATAGATCAGGTGCTTGGCGCTCCCGCGACCGGAGGTTTGCGCCAGCGCTGTGTTGGGGATCCACAGGTGGGGGAAGGCCAGGGCGGTCGTACCTCCTCCGAGCAACTTGAGGCCCGCGCGGCGAGTGAAGCGTGCAGCTGGCTTGGGGGGGTGCTTATGTCGAGTGCGGGTCACGTTCAGCCTCCTAGTAGAACAACATCTCTGCGCTCGAAGCGAGGGCGAAGCAAAGAGGGCGAGCGAAGCTTGTGGCGTCGCAGGGCGCGGGACTGCAGATCTGCGCAGCGATCCGGGTGGCGTCGGTCTCTTCGTCTGTGGGCTCGCGGCCGAAGAAGATGTGGGTCTGGTGACGGACGATCTGCATCGCCGTTGCCTCATCGAGTGCCTCGGATGGTGACACAGCCGCCGGTAGCAGTCCTTGCGACGTGATATCCCGTTCATGTTCGAAAGCAGGGTCGCAAATTTCGGCGACGAAGGCCTCCTGAACCGCGGTGTTGAGGCTGCTCACGGTGTTGAACCGCCCGCCGACCTCGTTTGTCGGGCAGCCGCCCAGAGTCTGCGCCAAATCGCGGTAGCTGGCGCTTATCTCCCGGTCTTCGCCCACTTGCCAGCGAGATTGTTCAATCAGCGCTTGTGCCCAACCCGACATCCCTTCCTCCAGGTAGTCTTGGGGGTGGGAGATCCGGTGATCACATGTGCCGATGTGGCTGCCCGTAGAGCGCGAGATCGAGTCGATCCACGCCTCGACCTGGATCTGCTTGAGCGGACCGTAGGTCCAGGGGCGAGCGGTAGGCGTGTCACCTCGGCTCGATTGCAGATAGGCGAAGGAGGTAGCGATGGCGAAGTGCAGTGCGCGGATATCTCCATTGTAGCGGATCAGATACTGCACGAGCTCGTGACGCACCTCTGGTGCCATCCGGCCTAAATCGTACTCGAGATACTGGTGAAGCGCCTCGTCGACGGTCCATTCCCAGAACTCGTCGAGCGCCGCCACGATTCTCCCAGGTTCCTGTAGTTTCTCCCACTCGGCGGCGCTGAGCCTACCGCCCCACATCATACCTTCTTGTTCACCTTCCTCGTCGCGTCGCCCGTCGGGGGTGAGCACGAGTTGCCTATGGCCCCAAAGTACGCTGGTGCAGCGTCCCACGGTCTGTGGATCCGTATCCCCTTGTTGGGTGACGCACGCGTAGCGAATATATGGCTCTGGAACCACTCCGAGGTAGGGGTGCTCCCAGTATCCATTTTCCCAAAGCGTGTACAGCCTGGCCATATCGCTGCGTTCGTTCTCGTAGGGAGGGCGGCCGACGAAGAGCTGGAAGGTGGCGCTGGCTCGGTCGCTGGCTCCGTTGAGCCGACGGATGAGAACCGGGTGTGCGCTGGTAACCGCGGCAAATTGGTCCCACGAGACGCGACCATCGAAGGTCTTCGCCACGAGGTTGTCCATATCGTAGATACGCTCCACATTCACGGCTCGATTGTTGTAGAGCAACTTATCGGCCCAGCGCCTCTGGTTGACGAACTGGTATTCAGGGCGA
Organism: Nannocystaceae bacterium; assembly: GCA_036479215.1. GTDB lineage: Bacteria > Myxococcota_A > Polyangia > Nannocystales > Nannocystaceae > FL481. The sequence continues at coordinate 31,600 of JAZGFE010000193.1, forward strand.
GAGATGAGCTCGGATACGGTCTCGCCCCAGCTCGGTAGATTGCACACTTCGTTGACCTCGACCGGCGAAGGGTAGCGACCTATGAAATCGGCAAAGAGGCGTCGGCAAGCCTCGCTGCTGTCGATCGGTCGTGGCTCGAGCCCGGATCCCCACAGGTAGGGGCAAAGACCGATATTGATCGGGTTCTTCAGGTCGAGGGCATCGCAGTACGATCGGCAGGCGAGATCACAGTTGTTTTCGCCGTTCGCGACGGGGGCGTCGACTTCCGCTGCGGCGGGGGGCGGGTCGTCCCCTCCGACAAAATCTCCTCGGGAGACTCGATCGCCGTTCCCGACCATTTGACCTGGCCCCCGCGCCGGGTCTCCGGGGTCGATGCCCTCCACCTGGCGACATGAAATGATACCAAGATAGAACGCTGCCACCACGATGCCGGCTTCGTGCCATCTGTTGGAACCGCGGCCTGCGATGAACCATGGTCTGAAACGAGGGTGAGCGGAAGCCATAGGCTAACCTTCCGGCCCGCAATACGGATGCGACATGGGCCATTCCAAGCTGATGGTATCCCATTCGTTGAGCAGATCAATAGCAAACACCGCTCTTGTTGTCCGACAGCGCATGTGCTTGGGGTTTTCGTCTGTGGAAAAATGTGGGGCCGTCGCCCACCTGCGAACGACACTTGGCGTCGGCGAGGTCCCGTCTATAGTCTGTCCATATGCCCGTACCCCGCAGCCTCGTCGCCGCGCTCCTACTCTTCGCACTCCCGTCCTTCCTCGCCCTCGCTACCGACGCTCGCGGAGCGCACGACGGCCAGCGGGGATCGTCGGAGCGCAAGAAACCGGAGCTCAAAAAGGTCGGCAAGAACGATTCCCGCGATCGGGGCGAGGAGGGCGAGGAGGGCGAGGAGGGTGAGGAGGAGGGCGAGGAGGAGGACAACGAGGATAACGCGGTCGGCCCGGGCGACGCAGACGCTTCCGATCGCATGGACACGGAACACGCGAGTGGTGGCGCGAGGGCGTCGACGAACGGGGGGTGGGGCAGGGGGCGGCGCGAAGGCGCGGCGGCGGGCGTGGCTCCGATGCGATCTCGACTCGGCATGGGTGCGACACGCACCTTGTCTGGTCTAAGCGGGTTGGCGGCGCGCTACTACCTGCGTGATCGGTTGAGTCTCGGGTGGGTAGCGGGTTTCGCCACATTTGTGCACGGTGAGACCGGGGACGACGGCGAGTTCGACGAGCGGCGCACGGTGGGCTTGCTTGGGGTCGGTCCTGATCTGTTTTTTTGGCCGACGCAAGGGGATCGGCACAACCAGATCTACGTGGATGTGGGCGTGGGTGTTCGAGTCATGGCATTTCGAGGATTCGACCGCTTTTCCGGGGAAGAAGAGGAGGACGAGGAACACAACACCATCGATCGCCCGCTGGAGATCGACGTTGAGATCCCCGTGATCACTCAGGTGTTCGTCGGCCCGCGAGTTGCCTTTATCCCTGAGTTTGGTCTGGTCGTGCGTATCATTCCCGGTAGCCGCGAGGCGGATCAACAAGGGAACGTGGACGAGAACCCCGGCACAGGTATCGGAGAGAAACTCGGTACGACGAACGGGCCCGGTCTGGGGATCGAGCTGGGGAGTCACGCCGGCATGTTCATGGGATTATCGATCATGTACTACTTTGGCGATCCGGGTGGGCGCTGAGGCGAGGCACGGCGCGGCGCGGCGTTGCGTGGCGCGGAACGGATGCGTTGGCATTGATGCCTCGTTTTCGTCTACTATCGCGCCGATGAACGAGGCCAGTCCGGTCCCCCCGTCCCCAGCGCACCAGATCCGCCGCCAGTTTCTCGAGTTTTTCGCTGCGAGGAGCCACACTGTGGTGCCGAGTTCACCGTTGATCCCGCAGGATGATCCGACGCTGCTGTTCGTGAACGCTGGGATGGTGCAGTTCAAGGACGTGTTCTTGGGTCGCGAACAACGCGAGTATCGACGCGCAGCCAGTGTCCAACGATGCCTGCGCGCGGGGGGCAAGCACAATGACCTGGAGAATGTGGGGTATACACCGCGCCACCATACCTTGTTCGAGATGCTGGGCAATTTTTCGTTCGGAGACTATTTTAAAGCCGACGCGATCCGCTGGGGATGGGAGTTCCTGACCGAGGTCCTGGGCATATCCAAGGATCGACTTGTGGTGTCTGTTTTCAACGGAGCAGGAGAGCGCGCACCTTACGATCAAGAAGCGTACGATCTGTGGTGCGAGTTTTTGCCGCGCGATCGAATCTACGCGTGCGCAGCAAAGGAAAATTTCTGGCAAATGGGGGACACGGGACCGTGCGGTCCCTGTTCTGAGATCCATATTTTTGGCGGCGACCAGGCGCCTGGAGACGCCGAGCGCGGAGGACCGTTCGGACCCGAACATGAGGACGACAAGTATCTGGAGCTGTGGAATCTCGTGTTCATGCAATACGAGAAGCGAGGCGATGGCTCGTTGTCGCCGCTCCCACGGCCGAGCATCGACACGGGGGCAGGCCTTGAGCGTTTGGCCGCGGTTTGTGAGGGCGTGCGAACGAACTACGAGACCGGGCTGCTCAAGCCCCTCGTGGATCACGCGAAGGCGCTGGCGGGGGTGGACGGTCCACAAGGCGAGACCGAGTCTTCGTATCAGGTCATCGCAGACCATGCGAGGGCGACGACCTTCCTGATAGCAGACGGCATTTTTCCCGATCGAGCGGGCCGCTCGTATGTGTTGCGACGTATCATGCGGCGGGCCATCCGATATGGCACGCAGGTCGGGCTGGAACAGCCCTTCTTCCACGACATGTGTCGGGCCACGATCGCGTGCTTTTCCGAAGCTTATCCGGAACTCGAGGCGGCCTGCGCGATGGTGGACGAAGTGGTGCGTGCCGAGGAGACAGCGTTTCGGCGCACGCTCGCACGGGGACTGAAACGTGTCCAGGTAGCGATGGAAGGTCTCGGCGTGGAGGGGGAGGTCTTCCCCGTAGCCGTTGCAGCCGAGCTCTACGATACCTATGGATTTCCCGTCGATCTTACGGCATTGATTGCACGGGAGAGGGGGCTTCGTCTCGATGAGCCCGAAGTCGACCTCGAGATTCACCGCCGCCAGGGTACGGAGGAGGCATTTCAAGGCCAGGGCGATGCGGTCCAGAGGATCTACTTCGAGGTCGCAAACGCATTGGAACAGCCTCCTACCTTTGTGGGATATGAAACCGAGAACGCTGATGCAACGGTTTTGGCGATTGTCGACGCGGGATGCACCGTCGCATCGGCGACGGTCGGGGCGCGGGTCGAGATCGTGTTTTCTCAGACACCTTTCTACGCCGAGAGCGGCGGGCAAGTGGGTGACGCCGGGGCGGCCACGGGACAAGGATTTCATTTTCGGATCGACGACACCCGCAAACCAGCGAAGGGAGTCCATTTCCACGCTGGGGCGCTCGAGGGGGGCGCGCTTGCCGTCGGCGACGTGGTGCGACTTGAAGTTGATTCGCCGAGACGCCAGAAAATTCGCAACCATCACAGTGCGACACATCTGTTGCACCACGCTCTGAGGGCCGTGTTGGGACCGCACGTCGTGCAGAAAGGATCACTCGTCGGGCCATCGTCTCTGCGTTTCGACTTCAGCCATCCGCGACCCCTGTCGGCGGAGGAACGGCACGAAGTGGAGCGACGGATCAACGTTGAGGTCCGGAAGAATTCGGCATCTTGTACCGACGAAATGGGACTCGATGCGGCGAAACGTTCCGGAGCCATGGGGTTGTTCGACGAAAAATATGCTGATCGCGTGCGGGTGGTCCGGATCGGTAGCGAATCTGTTGAACTGTGTGGCGGGACCCATGTCGCGCGTACCGGCGAGATTGGAAGCGTGCTGATCACGTCCGAAACCGGCATCGCACAGGGCGTTCGAAGGATGGAGGCGGTCACAGGAGAGGCGGCGACCCACTACGTGCAGCGTTTGGGCTCGGTTGTGAGCGAGGCGTCCGCTCGCTTGCACGCGGGCAGAGCGGAGGAGATCCTAGCTAAAATCGATCGACTCGCGGCGGAGCTCAAAGCGCAGACCCGTGAGAATGCGGAGCTCAAGCGACAACTCGCTACGGGCGGCGCGTCGGTAGCGGTGGAGACGATCGCGGTCGCGGACTTTCAACTTCTGGTCAAGAGAGTGAAGAACGCAGATCCGAAAACCCTGCGTCAGGCAGCGGACACGCTGCGTGATCGCCTGGGCAACGGTGTGGTGGTACTGGGCAGCGATGCGGGGGGAAAGGCCCATCTGCTGGTCGCTGCCACGAAAAACCTCGTCGGCCGGGTACACGCGGGTACGTTGGTAAAGGTTCTCGCTATCCACATTGAGGGTCGTGGCGGCGGGCGCCCCGAGTTGGCTCAAGCGGGTGGTCCGCGACTGTCGGGACTCGATGCCGCCTTGGCGGGCGCAGCCGATGCGCTGCGTGCTCAGCTGTCGAACCGCAGCGGCGGCTAGCCCGAGTACGAGTGCGTGGGCCATCGCGTTGGTGAGCGCGTGGGCCAACGCGTCGTCGCTGGGTCTCGGGGTCGGGGGGCGTGACACGAGCGAACCGATGTACGCCCAACCCGAACGCGTTGGCCGCGCCTCCCGCAGTGGAGGCAGTGGAGGCTACGGAGGACGAACCAGGTCGGGCCGGGAGGTCCGTGGGCGCTGCGGGTCGCGGCCGGCTATGGTCGGTGTGCCGTGCAACTCGACGAACTTCTCGCAAGCTTAGATGAATCTCCGGAGGCATTGCTGCGCTGGGCACAGCAGCGCGCCAGGGTGCTGGTGCCCGACGACGCGCTCGAGGGACAGCTCAAGGCCATCCTCTCCGGGTCGGGAAGGCGATTGCGAGGCGACCCTTTGCGACCTCCCAGGCGAGGGCAGCGAGGCGCCGCCGTTGCGGTCGTAGCTCCAAAGCCTGTTTTGACGGAGATCTTGGGCCGGGTGCCCAGCGCTCGCGTTGGCGCGTTCGATGGTGTATCCCCCCATGTTTTCGCTGGCGATGGCGACGAGGTAGCGACAGCGGTGACAGAGGCACTCCAACAGCTGTCCGAGCAACTGATCCCCGCAGATCCGCCGAGTCCACCTCCGGGTCACGGCGCGGCGGGGAAGGCCGACCCGCTGCCGATGACACCTGGGCGACCCGTTCCGATGGCTGCAGACGACAGTCAGGGCACCATCGCACTGGAGGACGCGGAGCTGTTGGAACTCGATCCTGAAGATATCGAAGAGATTCTAGACGAGGACTAGACGAGGGCGGGGGGTCGACATATGTATCACGCACAGACGTTCGCTCGGGCCCGAACGGAGCTTCCCATATCGCGCGTAGAGAGGTCGAATCGTAGCCGCGGGGGGCGGGGGAAATTCATGCCAACGTGGCGCGATGGCTTGGTCTCACGGAGCCCCCCAATCTGGGGGGCGCAGACCCGAGTGGGGAATCCACATCGGACGCAAGCAACGGCGACCGAGTTCGCTACGTCTGCCTTGTTGAGGCTGAACGCTGAGGCATCCCCTCATATAGCGCCTAGGACTTCACGAAAATCTCCCGCAGCCCCAAGAAACGACCACAGGCACCCATTGGGTGAGGCCGGTCACCGTAACGCCCTTGAGCATCTTCATCCGCGCTCCAGGTAGGACCCCGTCCACGGCTTCCCGCGCGTCACCGTAGAAGAGGTCACGAGAATCTGCTGCCGGAACCGAATGATGTCGTCGAACTTAGCTGGTATGAACGGGGGGCGAAAAATGCGCGGTGGTGTAGAGTGCGCGAGTTGGGAGGTGGGCCTTGTGCGGCGACGTGCGTGTCTGGAGACTGGGGACTCGAGCACGTCAAGAACGCTCAGCGAGGCGGCTTCATGGCAACGTTTGCGGCAGCGTGTGCGGTTTTCTCGCCGTCGCCCACAGAAAGAACCGAAGCAGCGGCGACACGGTGGGCGGGGTTTCTCGCGGCGTGTTCGCGTGTCGACCTTGTCTGCGCGTACGGGTACGATGGCGTGGCGAAGGGTAACCGTTCAGCCCCCAATATTCTCGATGCGAACCACCCATTTTTTTCGGTTCGCGAACCACGCGTTTTGAAAAAATGGGGATCGACTTCGTTGCCGTATCGTGATCTAACGATTGCGTGACGCTGTTGGACGCACTCGCTCAGCTGAAGGAGAAAGATGCCCAGCTCAAAGAACGAATCTTCGAATTACTCCAGCGGGTTTGTGAAAACGACGCGCTGAAGACCGAGCGATCGGCCCAAAAGATGTTGATCGAGAAGCTGAGCGAACAAGTCGCGAAGCTGACCGAGCGGTTGGGTCAAAACTCGGCGAACTCACATGCCCTGCTGGGCGTTCAAATCTCCCTCGGAGCGCTCAGCTCCGTGGAGGCCCGGGTGAGCGAGGCCCTCAATCCGGCCTACGACGAGGTCTGGGCAGAGGTGCAAAAGGGTGAAGTGAAGTACACCGATGGTACCACTTGGCTCCAGTCAGGCTGCTTGTTGACATTGTGGACCATCGCCACAGCGGTAGGCACGGTATTCAAAGTTTTGGCAAACGGCACGAAGAAGACCCTTGAGCC
>JAZGFE010000194.1:0-13866 GCA_036479215.1 Nannocystaceae bacterium
GTTGGCGTCGGCTCCTCGCGCGCGTCTTCTCCGTCGACCTTACGAGGTGCCCGCTCGCTGTGCGAGGGGCCGCTGAACATCATCGAGGCCGTCGTCGAGCCCGCTCGCATCGCGGTGTTGCTTGAACAGCGCAGGGATACTCAGGCCCGCGAAGCAAGCGAAGCTGCGGGACAGACCGGACGCGACGCCGCTGAGGTCGGGCGACACCTCGATCACGCCGGAACCTGTGGCAAGCCGCGCGTGGGCGAGAGCGGATGCAGCACGCGCGGGCCACCCCCACCATCGGTCGAGCGCTGTGGAGCAGATGAGCAGCTTGAGCTGTTCATCCCTCCCGAGCCACGCCGTACGCGCAGACAAGGTCGAGACGCGAACACGCCACGAGAAACCCCGTCCAGCGTATCGCCGCTGCTTTGGTTCTTCTGTAGGCGGCCGCGAGAAAACCACACACGCTGTCGCAAACGTTGCCGTGAAGGCGCGTCGCCGAGCGTTCTTGGCCTCATCGGGTCCCCAGTTTTCAGGCACGCGCGCAATCGCACGACACCGACCCACCAATTTGCGCATTTCACACCCATGCGCGTTCTCCGACCCGGCTCATGCTAGTTATGAGCAGTACGCCGCGATATTGCGCACCACCGAGTTGCGGTTTCCGGCCTGAATCAGTTTGGTCTCCGGGTCGGCGTAGAACTTCTGCGACGCAACGTTGATGTCGTCCTTTGGACCGTTCATCAGCGCCGTCAACGCCACAATCGTGTGCTCGTCGCCCTTGAGGCGAAAACCCCGATGATTGTGCATCGAGACGTTGTGATGGATGGTCCCCCCAGTCCCCGCCGGATCGCCGTCAAACCTGAACCCATTGCGATGGTAGGCATTGTAGACCCAGTTGTGGTGACACTGAACTGTCCCTTGGGTCCCCGAAGGCATTTGGTGACCGCAGCTGTCCCCCATGAACATGAAATTGTAGGTCCGGTTATACTCGATGACCGCGTTGCGCCCACTCTTGGTCCCGTGGCTCCGACCAATGGTGTGAATCGTGTTGCGGCGATAGATCGTCGCGCCGCCCTTCTTGTCACCCACGACGCCGAAGGTTGTGGGTCCCCAGCTGCTATTGTGGAACCAGCAATTCTCGACGGTATTGCCGTGGGTATCGAGGGCAAGGGCGCGCCCCTCGGAATACGCGAACTCACAATTGGTCCACTGCAGCCGAGCATCGGGGATCGACTGAGCGCTGCCTTCGGTCAGGTTCTGCGGAATTTGTGGAATGGGTGGAAGCGCGTTGGTGGACGGAGTTAAGTACTCACCCAGCATGGTCTTGCTGGCACTGGAGTAGAGAAAACGACATTCGTCGAAGTGCAGGTCGGTGGAGTTTGAGGTGTGGAACGCACCGGCGAAAAGCGTGAGGCCCGTGAAGTTCAGATGGCTGCTCGACTCGATGTCCAAGACCCAGCCCTCAGTCCGTCCCTCGATGACTCGGTCACCCGGCGCCTCTCCGTCGGCGAACCACACCTAGAGAGCCTTCGCTTCCGGGTCGAAGTGCCACTCCCTGGGCGCGTCGAGGAGTCCGAGATGGGCCTCCAAGAAGTAGCTACAGTCCTCGTAGGGCTTTTTGTAGCCGTCGCCTTGGAACTCATCGTCAAACTCTTGGGTCGTCTTGGTGAACGCGGTCGAGCCCGCTTCGTGCGACACCACTAGGTCTCGGGTGATGTCGTTGCCGGTCACCAGACAGCGGAAACTGGTCACGATCGCCCCCTCGAAGCTGTGGTTTTCTACCGCGAGAGAGTTCTTGTCCTCGTCGTTCCCGAACACAGTCCAGGTTGCGTCCGCGGCAAGGTGGCCCCAATGGCCGCGCTGATCCCAGTAACTGCCGGGAGTCGGGTCATAGCCGGAGCTGGTGTCGGCCTCGTCCCAGTTCTTCTCGATGTTTGGCCACCGCGCGAGTCGTCCCCATTGGGGCGACCAAAATCGCCATCCCGACGGATGTCTCGCTTACTTTGCTCATCTGCTTAGCCCCAACCAGGTTCCCCCGGGTTTGCACTCACTAGCTCGGGCGCACCCAAGCTCGGCGTACCGAGCCACCCGCTGATGGATGTGCCCGCCTCATGCGATGGACTTGTGGGCGCGAGCAAACGGAATGGATGAAACTTTCAACCCTGAGAGTTCTACGCCGCGTCCCCTTGCCGGGCACCCGAAGAAGCCCTTGCTCCGCCTCGCGCACGAACACAGCCCCTTCAGTTTGGGTGCAGCTCGTCTCAGATCCAGCTGCGCGAAACCCGGCGCCGATGTCGTTGACCCGAGCCGGAATTCGCTGCAATTCAACCCCCAACGCTATTGATCTCGAGTCCCAGGCCGCCCAGGATCCCCCTCTAAGTCGCTGAATTCGGCGTTTGCAATGAGACGATCTGCACCCCTTCAGTTTGCCCATGCACTGGTCAGGAACTCGCTGCGATTCAACTGCTCTGGGCTGAGGGCACGTTGGCCAACAGCCAGTCGCGTACTGCAGCCACGCGCGGGACGTCGCGCAAGGCGGGGTGGTAGACGAGCAAAAGATCTCGGTGCCCCACCTTGGGGACGCCGCGCATCGGTACCAAGCCCTCGGGCTCCGCCACCAAGGGCGAGAGAATGCCGGCGCCAAGCTCGTTGAGCACGCCCGAAAACAGGGCGTTCCAGTTGGTGACGCGCATAAGCGGCGAGTCGCTGGCGTGTCGGCGGATCCACTTCGTTTCGATGTAGAGACCACCCGGGTCGGTGAGCTTGATAGACGCTTAAGCACGATGAATGGGGGACGTGATACGCGCGCGCCGGCGTGGGCGCGTGGGCGCGTGGGCGCGTGGGCGCGTGGGCGCGTGGGCGTCGTGGTGGGAGCGTCGTCACGGCGGGGGCCCACAGCTCGAGCTGGAGCGCGGTGTCGGAGTCGACGTGGAGCTGAGGTGGTGGCCCGCGGGCATCGCATCCGTCGTGATGGCGGAGGTCGCACGCAGTAGGCGGCTGGGGAAGATGTCACCCGGCGCGCACGCCCTTTCCAGCGCGCGTGCGCCGGCACACGTTGGTCCTGATCGCTTCATCGAGCTCCGCAGACGGCCCATCCCACTCGATCGTCCGTTCGGGCTCGGGCAAGGTGCTTCGATTCGCTGCACCGCGAAGCGGGCGGCTACAGCCCGGGCACCCGCGCGGGTGTGAGTTGGGGTCCGCGCGCACCCGTGCCGAGCTGCCCGTGGCGATTGTCTCCCCAGCAACGCACCGCTCCCGCGCGCAGCCGTGCACAGGTATGGTCTCTGCCTGCAGCGAGCTCGGCGACACGCAGGCGAGGGCCCTGCGCCGGGGTCTCCGCTGCCGGCTCGGGCACCCCCAACTCGCCGGCATCACCGACCCCCCAGCAGGCCACCCGCTCGCCACCGAACGCACAAGTGTGATCCCGGCCCGCGCCCACTCCCGTCATGCCAAGCAGCCCACGCACCGGTACAGGCGTCGTCCAAACATGACTCTGCGTCCCGCTTCCCAGCTGCTTGTCCGAGTTTTCGCCCCAACACACCACCTTGCCGCCACGACGCACCGCGCACGAGTGGCCCACACCGCAAGCCAAGGCCACCGCGTCCGTGAGGCGGGCCACGGCACGTGGACGCTGGACGGGGGTATGCAGCTCCGCAGCTCCCGCGCCGTGCCCAATCTGCCCTCTCTCGTTTTCTCCCCAGCACAGGATCGAGCCCGACCCTGACCTCGCGCAGGTATGCCTCGACCCCGCCGACAACTCGACGATGCCTGCGAGACCGCCCACCCGTTTCGGCCCGCCACGCGAACCGCCGGGTCGGTTCCCCCAGCAAGAGACATCGCCCGCACGGAGCAATGCACAACTATGGGCATCACCTAGCGCCACGTCTTTGGCGCCTCGAATCCCGTGAATCCGAGTCGGCACCAAGATTTTGTTCTTTTTACTCCTTCCTGCTTGGCCCGACGAGTTGTGACCCCAGCACCACACCTCGCCGCCGCGATCCACGGCGCACACGTGCTCCGGACCCGCAGCGAGCCGCACCACATGTGCGAGGCCCTTGAGCCCACGTGGGGTACGATGCAACTTGCTCCGCCCACCGTCACCGAGCTGGCCCCGACGATTCGAGCCCCAACACACCACCTCGCCCGTGCGCCTCGCGGCGCAGCTGAACGCGTTCCCACTCGCCACGGACACCGCATCTTCGACACCGAGTACGGCGACGGCCTTGTGGGGTAACTTGCCCGGCGCGGCCCCATTCCCCAATACCCCATCGGCATCGCCGCCCCAACATCGCACCGCACCGCCTGCCCACAACGCACACGCGGCCCGATCCGTCAGGGCCAGCTCCCGGGCGCCGGACAAAGCGGAAGCGACCAAGGGGGCGGCAACGGGCGTTCGCTCGCCGTTCGCTAGCTGGCCCTGATCGTTGCGCCCCCAGCACGCGATCTGGGCGTCCCGTGATCGCGCGCAGGTATGGGTGCCGCCTACGAATACCTGGGCCGGCGCCCAGGGCAATTTTGTGAACACCGACTTCGGTCTCGCCTCGCGCGTATCCGGATCACGTCCCCAACACGAGACACCCCCGCGATGCGTCGCACACGTCCGCTCGCCAAAGGCCGCCACATCGCCCGCGCCGACGATGTCTCGCACCCGTGCGGGTCGCTCGTGGGCGCGCCTCGTCCCATCCCCCAACTGCCCCCACCGATTTCCGCCCCAACACAGCACCGTGCCGTCGCGTCTCCTCGCGCACGTATGCGCACCACCAGCAACGAGCTGAGCCACGCCCGTTGCCGCCCGCACCGCAACGGGCGTGAGCCAGACCTGACGATCCCGATTGCCGAGCTGTCCGACACGGTTGTCGCCCCAACAAAACGTCTTGCTCGACGTGATCGCGCAGGTGTGACGCCCCCCGGCCGCCAACGCCACGACCCCCCGCAGCGCCGCGACGCCCGTCGGCTTGGCTCGATATGCCCCCGCGCGGCCACGCCCATCGCCGAGCTGCCCGAAGTCGTTGGCCCCCCAACAAGCCACCGTGCCGTCCCGTTTGCGCGCGCAGGTGTGCCCATCTCCAGCCACGATCTCCACCGCGTCCACCAAACCCTCCACGGCCCCGACACGGCTGCGCGAAGTTGTGGACCCATCACCGAGTTGCGCGGAGTCGTTCGACCCCCAGCACATCACCTGCCCCGATTGGCGAAGAGCGCAAACGTGAGTGACTCCCGCCGCGAGGCCGATAACACGGGAAGACGTGGACGAGGCGTCCCCTTGCCCCGGTGGAAATTCGGGAGAAACAGGCCGCGCCTGGCCAGGACGGGTAGTGCCGCCGCTCCATGTGCAACCCACGACCACGCCGCCGAAGACCGAGACCACGACTACGACTACGACTACGACTATGGCCAAGACCCGAGGCAAGACCAACGCCAACGGGAGAAATGTGAAGCAGCCCCAAGGGCAGGCGCGTTGCGTGGACATGACCGAGACAATAGACCCCATGACCGAAGGCAGCGCCCCGGTCCCAGCGTGCGCGTGACATGCGCATTCTGAACGGGTCTCCGGGACCGCGGCGACCTGCGTCGTGGTCTAATCCGCTCGCATGCCCCCCTCGCGGACCCGAACGAACCGCGCACACATCGGGCTCGCGGTGTCCATCGGGGTGCATGTACCGGTCCTCCCTCACCTTGCTTCTCTCGCGAGATGCACCCGTCCCCCCCTCGCCACAAACCATCCCCATCGAACGCTTGCCGGCCGTGATCCCGCCTCCGCTGCGGCTCACTCCCCCCACCGCACCGCCCACCGCACCGCCCACCGCACCACCAGCCGCACCACCAGCCGCAACACCAGCCGCATCACCCACCGCACCGCCAGCCGCATCACCCACCGCACCGCCTCCGCCTCCGCCCCTGCCCACGCCGCAACCAGCAGCCGCCCGACCGCGAGCCGTTGCATTGCATCCCCTCCGGGGGCAACGGGAGCACAAGCTGGCCCCCCGATCCGCGCCAACCCAAGCCGCTTTCGCGCGTTCCGGCCTCGGCCAAGGCACGGGGCCCGCTCACGCACCGGTCGATCGTGGCGCTGCGGTGCCGCCAGGTTTTGTTCCCCTCGAAAACGGGGGGTTTGAGTACTTCGATCCTTCCCACGTGTTTGTGGCCACCATCGGACCCGACGGCCGCGTCGAGGTGGAATCACAAAATCCGGTGGATGTGTCGCTGTGCATCACCGTGGCGTGCGTATCCGTGGGAAAGCTCCGCACCCCGGGACAAAAAAGACGCCGCCGCAGCCAACTCAACCCGCAATTCTCGATGCGGAAACTGGAACGAGCGCGGTACGACGACCCGAACGCACCCGAGCACCGCGGCGGGAGTCCCGGGCTTGTGGTCGCTCCGCTCTATTTGGGCCTCGCCTTCGGCCGACCTCCCGACCCCACAGCAAAACTCACGCGGTTTCTAGAACGTACTTTCGAATTTCGCGTCGGACTGGCGGTTCGCTGGCAACGCGAGCAGATCGGCCGAGCGCTCAGGGAGCTCTACGGGCAACTACGCCGCCTGTGGGAGGCGCCCGGGCACACCCACACGGAAAAGCGAAATCTGATTTTCGAGCTATGGCTCGAGTGCGACGCCGCGCTCCCCAAAGCTTCGCGGGCGGACAAACCGAGCGACGTGGGCCAAGGCTCTCATATCGACCAGATCCGCCACAAGGCTGCGAGGAAAGCCCGCCGCGAGATCGAAGGGTTCGTGCGCATCCACGCCCCGGTAGGGTCCGCCCACGCCTACACAAGCGGAGAGCTCGAACAGCTCAAGCTCCGCACGCCGTCGGACCAAACCTTCGCTCCCTATCGCTAGCTCGATCCTGTGGACGCCCCCTCCGCGGGGTATCACGCGAGCCACCGCGTGCAAGTGCGCTCAGGTGCGCTCAGGTGCGCCGCGGCACGACTATTCCGTGACGGGTAGGCCGCTGGGGACGCTGGCGGGCACGAGGGCTGTCAAATCGCGGGATGCGGAATCGGTCAGCGCGGAGAGAAAGTCCGCAAGCTTGATGTGATTGACATTCCCCATGCCGGAGATGTCTGGATCGACACTGGCCAACACAGCCACCGTATTGTTCTCCACCAAATCATAGAGACTGGCGTCGCCGACGTGCTTGGTAATCTTGTAGTTCGTGAGGCTCGTAGCAGCTTTGTCATAGTGAGCCAGGAAGTCGCGGAGGTCGTCGTACTGCCCGTCGTGGCCCCACGGCCCGGTAAGTTCCACGTTGCGAAGCGGCGGCGTCCGGAATGCATACTGATGGGCACTTGCCCCTGTAACGCGCATTCGCCCGAAGTCGTCATGTCCGCTGGTCCCATCGCCTTTTCCGGGGCCAAACTGGGCCAACGCGGTGTTGTGGTGCTCGAAGTCTGACAACGCATCCCCGCTGTGACAGTTGTCGCAGCCCGCTTCGAAGAACTCGATAGCGCCCCTTATTTGCTTCGATGACATGGCACCATCGTCCCCAGCAAGGAAACGGTCCCACGGTGTGTCCGTAGCGGAGAATGCCCGAACCTCAAACCCGGCAATAGCATTTGCTGCGTGAGCGAAGGTCATGTCCTCGAACGGTATGCCTGGATAGGTATCTTCAAACATGTCAACGTACACGGGGATCGCCCCCAAACGCTGCATCAGCGCGGCCCACACGGCCGTCAACGAACCGGCATCCGCGACCTCGTTCTCACCAATCTGTCCGCGCATCTCTTCACGCGAGGTCACCGGGAACATCGCTTGAGCAGACACGACGCCAAAATCAAAGGTGTCCACCATGCCCGGCGTGAGTTCAATGCCCGCCGGGGTGTTGAGCGCACCCGCCTCAAACTCAACTCGACTGTCCCAAAACATCGTAGCGGAAGCGTGCAAGTTAAACAGCGGCGGTGAGTTGCGCGGAATGATGTGGCCGCCGGAGCGCTGGGGACCAAGCCCGGCGCCATCCGTCCCCAACGGTAGCTGACGTCCATCTCCGCTCGATTCATCCGGGTGGTGGCAAGTCAAGCACGAGATGTTCTGATTTCCGCTGAGAATCTTGTCGAAGGCCAGGGCTCGCCCGAGCTCGAACATCTCGTGCGTGACCGGAGGGGGAGCCGCGATGGGGGACAGACCCATGGCATCCACGATCGCCCGTAGCGCAGCGCGATCTCGCCGGACCCCGCGTGCGATCGGATCAACCTGGTCCACCGCGACTTCCATTGTTGCCTCTCCCTCATCCGCCACCGCCTCGATATCGCTGTCATCGAACGGATCCGAGAGGCCGCGTCCATCCGTTCCGGTGCACGCGGACGACCAAAGGAGCGGCGACACGAGAAGGGGTGACGCGGCGGTGAGGAGGAAGGATCGTGTCTGCGCGCTCATGGACGCACGATATCGCGCCTGCGTCGTTCACGACTCCGTTTGTAGCGACCGTCGCCACCCCGGCGCAACGCGAGACAAGACCGCGCGCATCGGCCCTACGTGACTCACGCGGCGACGCGGATGGATCCCTCAGTTAGGTCCTGATGTCGCTCGCTCGGCGGCATGCGTGTTCGGTGGGTAGGGCGCGCTCGGCCACTCCCAACGTGGCGGCGCAGCGTGTCGAACGCCAAGCCTGGTCCACCACGTGCCGCTGGCGCGCGAACAGACGGTTGTCGAACAAAATGACGGTCTATTTACTGGACAGAAACTACGACATTTGTCACCCTATGATCTCCCATGTGGTCCGCCGATGAAATACGCGCGCTCCGCGACCAGCTGTCCGTCAATCGCTCACAGTTCGCAAAGCTCGTGGGTGTGGATGCCCGGACCGTCATGCGATGGGAATCCACCGATGGGCCGCGACCCAAAGGCAGTTCGGCAGCAGTACTCACGGCCATCCGCGAGCGACTTGAGGCCGATCCCACAGGCGCACCGAAACTGATCCAGTTCCTCGTAGGAGCGGCCGCCGTCGGGGGTCTCGCCTACATACTCATCAAGCTGCTCAGCAGCTTCACCCCGCAAGAGCGTCGAAAGAGAACACACCCATGAACATGACCTGCCCCAAATGCAACGCGTCGATCACCGTGCCCAACAGCTTCGGACCTCGCTTCGGCGCAGCCCTCGGCGGCCTCGCTGGCGCCATCGCAGCCAGACGCCTACGCGGCGGACTCGTGGGCGCAGCCATCGGCGGCGCCATCGGCTACCTGTGCCGCGAGAACGTGTGGCCGTGCAGCTGCGACGCGGTGGCAACCGAGTCCGACCCAACCGCCAGTACGACCACCACGACCACCACGACCACATCCGAGGAGCCTGCCCGATAGCGCGCAGCGTCTACCTACGCGGCGCCTGCCCCATCCCATCCCAGCCCATCCCAGCCCGTTCCCGCCCGTTCCCGCTCACGCCCCGGGCCAAGAAACAACACTCGCGTGCCGCAGGTCGATCTCGAGAAGAAGTACAAGAAGTGGATCACGGCGATCTCCATCGTCATCCCACTCACCATCGCCACGCTTTTCGGCGTGCGTATTGAAGGCTACGATCTTGGCTTCCTACCGCCTATCTATGCAGCCATCAACGCGGTCACATCCCTCGTCTTGCTCGCGGCAGTGGTCTGCATCACACGTGGGCAACGCCTCTGGCACGAGCGACTAATGAAGAGCGCCGTATGGCTCTCGACCAGCTTCCTGCTGATGTATGTCGCCTACCATGTCACCAGCGAATCGACCCCCTACGGCGGGAGCGGATGGATCCGCTCCGTCTACTTCACGCTCCTTGTCAGCCATATCTTGTTGTCCATCGTCGTACTCCCCTTCGTCCTTTCCACCTATGTGCGGGCGTGGGCGGGCAACTTCGATAGGCACCGCAAGCTGGCGCGCCTGACCTTCCCCTTGTGGCTCTACGTCACCGTCAGTGGCGTGCTGGTGTACTGTATGATCTCGCCCTACTACCCCCGCTAGACTGAGCCCAAGCACGGCTGGCGCCGCGTTGGCCGTGGTTTGTGAAATGCCCACCTCACTGCGTACACTCTCCCGATGATGCACGACACGGTCCGCGGGGCATGAAACGACGTGCCACGCGGCACGGCCCCGCCGAACTGCCCTCCGCCGAACTGCCCTCCGCCGAACTGCCCTCCGCCGAACTGCCCTCCACGCTGTGGCCCTATCGCTGGCCGGTGCTTGTGGGAATTGTGGTCACCGCATCGCTCGGCGTGGCACTGCGCAGCGCACTGGCGGGGTGGCTTTCCTTGCCCGGCGAATTCCCAAATCTGCGCCACGCACACTCCCATGGAGGCGTGTACGTCGTCCTGTTCCCGCTGTGCCTGGTGGCGTGGCGCGACGCCGGCATCGCCACGCCCGGTCGCGGCTGGATGCGCCTGTACTTCGCCGCCTGTGCCGTCGCCGTGGTCACGTTCGCGTGGGCAGGCTATGTGCTCGTCTCGATCGTGGCATCCACGCTCATCGCCACGGTCTGGTTGGCGACGGCATACCTCGGCCGCGCGGTGTTGCGGCGAGCTCGAGGCGCGCTGCGCATCATGCCCCTGGCATTCCTGGCCACGACCTTGTTCGTGCCGCCCATCGCCATGGCGACGCGAAGCGACCCCGCTCTCGCCGACGCCCTCGCCCATTCCTTCCTCGCGACACTGTTCCTCTTGGCCATGCTGCCCATCGCCCTTCACCGGATCGGCGCGGGAGCACTCGATGCCCGGGTTTTTGTTCCCGCTGCCGCCCTCTCCGCTGCGCACCTCGGCGTCGCGCCGGGACCGCTGGGTTCGATCGCCCTCGTCGTACTCGGCATCCAAGTCAGCTACGCCGTACGAACGCGTACCGTGGCGCTACCATTGCGCATCGGATGGACCCTCTTCGGCGCCGGTGCACTGGGGCTGGCCGTGTTCCCCATCCCGCCCCACCATCTCACCGTAGGGGGGCTGCACTATCTGCTGCTCGGGCCCCTCCCCGCCTCCCTCGCCTTGCTGCACGCCCGCGGGTCCGGATGGATGTGCGGATGCGCAGCAGCGATGGCGGGCGCCCTCGGCTGGGCAAACTGGGGTCTGGCGGCCGCGACAACGCACGGAGCCGCCGCCGTGGCCGGCGGCGTGTGGATGATCGTGGCGACCCTCTCCTTCGTCGCTCGCTGGCGAGCGCCCCCACCGCAGCACCAATGGGCCCCCGGTCGCCCCGACGACACCGCCAGGCCCTCGCCGCCGAGATGACGCCCCCGACCATGGGCGCCAGTTCGCGCCTGTGGTACTTGGGCGATTTAAATATGCCGTCGACTGCAGATCCCGACTCTACCTGCGCCGCTTCCCGCGGCAAGCCCCAGCCGCGCTCCCTCCCGACTCGCGCGGGACCCGAGGTCGTCAGGAAAGCCGTGATTCTCGCCGCTGGCGTGGGCGACCGCCTGAGGCCGTTTACGGACACAAGCCCGAAGTGCCTCGCCGAGGTCGCGGGCACCCCGATTCTCGAGAACGCCCTGAGCCACCTGGCGGCACTCGGCACCATGGAGGTGGCGATCGTCGTTGGTCATCACAAAGAGCGCATCATCAGCCGCATCGGGTCGAGCTTTCGGGGGATGTCGATCACGTACGTCGTCTCCGATGTGTACGAGACCACCAACAACATCTATTCGCTCTGGCTTGCACGCGCGCACCTCGACCAGGACGTACTGCTGCTCGAGGCGGATGTCTTCTTCGAGCGCGCTGTACTCGAAAGATTGCTATCGCGCGGCGGCGAAAACCTGGCGGTCGTCTCCCAGCACCAAAGTTGGATGTCCGGCACGGTCGTCAGCGTCGACGCCCAAGGAGACATCGGAGCCTTGTTCGACACCCAGTTACAAAGCGACACCTTCGACTACAGCGAGGTCTTCAAGACAGCGAACTTGTATCTATTGCGCCAGGACTATCTGCGACGCTACTTCGTCCCCCAACTGGAGGCCTATGTCGCAGCCGACGACCTCAGCGACTACTACGAATCGATATTGATCGCGCTCGCCCATCGTGGCAAGAACAACTTGAGTGCGATCATCTGCGATGATCTCAAGTGGTACGAGATAGACGACGAGAGCGATCGCCAGGCCGCGGAGTACATGTTCTCGTCCCCGAAACAGCGCTACGACTACGTGGACAAACAGCACGGTGGCTACTGGCGCTTCGATTTTGTCGACCACGCGTACCTCTACAACGCCTACTATCCCCCGAAAACTGTTTTCACTCACTTCAAGAGCCACATCCACAACCTGGTGCTCAACTATCCCGCGGGCCAAGCTGTGGTCGCGCGGCTGGTGGGGACCCTGATCGACCAACCATCCGCGCAAATCGTGGTGGCCAACGGGGCCTCAGAACTGATCAAGATCATCTCCGGCCGGGTGGCAGCGCGGCTCATTTGTCCCGTCCCGTCATTTAACGAGTACGAGAACGCCGCGAAAGAAGGCACGTTCATCCCCTTCGCACTACCATCGCCCTCGTTCGAACTTAACGTGGACGCGTTCGCTCAGCAGGCGCTCGCCAAAGGCGCGAGCATTGCCGTGGTCGTAACGCCCAACAATCCCACAGGTTTGACCGTTCCGAGAGCGGACCTGCTTCGCCTGGCAGCGAGGCTTGCGACGGGTAACTGTATGCTCGTCGTCGACGAGTCATTTCTGGACTTCGCCGAGCACCCGTCGGAGCTCAGCGTCGAAGCTTGGGTTGAAAAAATTCCCAACTTGGCCGTCTTGAAAAGTCTGAGCAAGTCGTTCGGAATCGGTGGTTTGCGACTCGGCTACCTGCTCACCAACAATGGCCAGTTCGCAGAGGAGATTCGGTCTGAGTTGCACATCTGGAACATCAATGGATTCGCGGAATCCTTTCTCCGCCTGGCGCCACGACACCGCCGTGCATTCAAATCCAGCTGCGCTCGCGTTCGTGCTGATTGCGACGCCCTGCATGCCAGCCTCTCGAAGATCGCAGGCCTCGTGGCCTATCCCTCCGCGGCAAACTACGTGATGTGCCGTCTGCCGGACTCTGGAGCCAGTGGCCCTGAAGTCGCCGAAAAGCTGTTTATGGACTTCAATTTGTTCGTGAAACACTGCGCCGGCAAGCCCATGCCCGAAGCAGATCGCTACCTACGTATCGCAAGTCGCACGGCAGCCGAAAACGACACATTCGTCGCGGCGCTGCAGCATTGTTTGGAGCGATGAACCACAAACCACGGAGCACACTCTCGTTCATCGCCGACCGAGCCAACCTCGTCACACTGGCGGGTTTAGTTTGTGGAATTTCGTCGATATATCTCAGCGTACAAAAGATTTTCGCCGCAGCGACGCTTGCCTTGCTCTGGGCGCTGCTATGCGACTGGATGGATGGCCCGATCGCCCGCCGAATGCGTAACCGAACAGATATCGATCGCGCGTTCGGGGGTCAGCTCGACTCCCTCGTCGATCTGGTGTGCAGTGGCGTAGCGCCCGCCATGCTGTTGCTGGCGATCAGCGAGTTCAATCCATGGTTCCTACCAGGAGCGTTCGTCTTGGTGATCGCCGGAGCGATCCGCCTTGCGCATTTCAATACCATTGACAGTGGGGACGCATACAGCGGCCTGCCGATCGACACCAATATTGTGGTCGTCACCGGCCTACTCGCGCTCCGCGGCGCGATCCCGTTTGAGCTCTTCCCCTGGGTGTTGTACGTAGGGGTGGTGACGCTGGCGATACTGAACGTCGCGCCATTTCGCATGCCCAAACCAACGCTCCGCTGGTATTACGCTATCACAGCCTATGTCGTCGGCATGACTGCATTTACGATTCGCGGCATGTTGGTCACCTAGGCCTAAAACAAGCGATAGGGAGGAGAGACTATGATCGGCTCGATGTGCGCGAGGCGTGGACGCAGATCCCCCGGCGACGGCGGTAGCCTCGCTCTGGCTGGGTCGGATTGTTGGGGATGCT
>JAZGFE010000195.1:0-6010 GCA_036479215.1 Nannocystaceae bacterium
CGCCGGGCTCCACACGACGTCCGCGTAGGGGGTTCAGGTGTCGCGCTTGCGCGTGATGGATGTGGGATGATTCCTCACCAGGATATTTGACCAGCTGATCTCCGGCTCAGGGAGCGATCCAGGCCCAGATCTTGTGCTGGAATACGCTTCGGCGGCCCCGACTAGGGTCCCCTACTACGGGTTTGGTTGGGTCCCTTCTGTGCCTGGAACATGGGTGTATGTTCTTTGAATGGGAATCGGCTGCTTTGCACTTCTTGTCGCGGCAGGATGCTTCTATAAATTCGCCGCCTCATTCCTAGCTGTGCTCATGTGGTGGGTCTTCTTTCTGGAGCAGAGCGGATATGTAAACCATATGTACTTGGCATGCCTGCTGACATCACTGCTGGTGTTCGTGCCCGCGGATCGCTGCTTTTCTGTCACTCGCTGGCGATCGGATGCTACCGTTCCTGTGTGGTGTGTATGGCTGCTTCGGTTTCAGATGGGCATTGTCTACTTCTTCGGCGGTGTCGCCAAATTGAATACGGGCTGGCTGAACGGGTATCCCCTGAGGATTTGGATGCACGATCGACCTCCCTCGAGCGATGCTTTTGGCTGCTCTTCCAGATGAGCACGTCGCTCTCGTCATGTCCTACTCTGGACTGTTTGTAGATCTGGCCGCTGTCCCCTTGTTGTTGTGGGGGCGGAGTAGGACGTGGATGTTTGTTGTATTGGTGGCGTTTCATCTTACCAATGATCTGACTTTTTCAATAGGCATGTTCCCTTGGATGGCGATCGCTACAACGACGATTTTTTCCGTCCGAGTTGGCCTCTGGGGCGGAGCAGCGAGAAGTCTCATAGCTCCGCTCTCGTTTCGTTGAAGACGAGTTCCTCAATGAGCGCTGCTGGGTTCATCTCGTTGGTGAGTTCCTGTCTCCTTCAAATAGCGATACCCATGCGTCATTGGTTGTATGCGGGGGATGTCGTCTGGAACGAGGACGGGCATATGTATTCGTGGAGAATGAAATTGAGGAGCAAAGATGGCTACGTTGGATTCAGGGTGCGCTACGCAAATGGAGATGAAAGAATCGTGCACCCTGCTCGTTTCCTGACACCGAGACAATGGAGAAAAATCGCATCGAGGCCGGACCTGATTCTGTCTGCTGCGCACTTTATTGGAAGGAGAGTGGCGGAGGTTCAAGGTGAGTCAGTCGCCGTATTCGCAGATGTCTTCTTGCTGGTCAATGGCCGAGCTGCGCAACGGTACGTGACTCCGGACGCGGACCTGATGAACGAATCAATGTCGTTTCTTGGGACGGACTGGCTCATGCCTTACGACGATAAGGCGCCCTACTTGGCAGTGGATGAGTATTTTGCACAGGGAAGCAATGTCAATTGGGAGCCTAACTAGCATGAGTCCGGGCGGAGAACGCGCAGCTCTCTCTCTCTCTCTCTCTCTCTCTCTCTCTCTCTCTCTCTCTCTCTCTCTCTCTCTCTCTGTGTGTGTGTGTGTGTGTGTGTGTGTGTGTGTGTGTGTGAAATTCGCGAACTGATGGTCGATGTCGTGCGATTGCGATGACGCCGGAACGTCTTCCAGGCCGCACGTCCGCGGGAGCGGATGCGGCACGCGCGGGCCACCACAGCCGATGGGTCAGGCTCAGCCAGCCGAGCGCGACGCACAGCGCGGTACGTGTCATGGGAGGTACGGACGTCCGCCCATACGGATATCCCAACGCGACCGGCATCGAAGCCGGCGGGCCTACCGGCACCCTCGTCCATCGACGCTTCATGCTTCGCCTTCGCTGGCCGCCTTGAGGTGCCTCCCCTCTCCCGAGCCGAAAGTCAGCCGAGACCTCCTCTAGGGTCCACGCGGTTCGGTGTCCACCAAACTGGGGGAAGCCCAGTCGGCACGTTGACCCACGCTGGAGACACATTGCGGTAATTTCACTGCGCGATAGTAATGCTATCATGCGGAGCTGAATCACGAATTGCGCGCAGTTGTCATCCGATCGAACATGATAGTGTTGCTATCGTGTTCACGTCCAAGAACAGGCACCTGGTCGGCGACATTTTCGGTGGCCTGACCGCGGGTGTCGTCGCCCTCCCTCTCGCACTCGCTTTTGGCATCACCTCGGGACTGCCGGCGGACATCGCTGCGGTGGCCGGACTCTACGGCGCCATCGCGGTGGGCGTGCTCGCGGCCGCATTCGGCGGCACGCCCACCCAGGTCAGCGGCCCGACCGGTCCCATGACCGTCGTCGCAGCCGCCGTCGTCGCCACTGCGAAAGCCCATGGCGCCGAAATCGATCTGGGATTCGTGTTCGGCACCTTTGCCCTCGCGGGACTCATTCAGATCGGCATGGGCGCGGCACGTATGGGCGTGTTCATTCGCTATATCCCACACAGCGTCGTGTCGGGGTTCATGTCGGGCATCGGCGTGATCATTTTGCTCCTGCAGGTGTTTCCCATGCTGGGGCGTGCATCACCGAGCAGCCCACTCGCTGTGTTGCAGCGCATGCCCGAAGTGCTCTCCCAGCCCGACACACTGGCGCTGCTCGTCACCGCCATCACGGTGGCCATTATCTTCGCCGTGCCGCGCTGGACGACGAAAGTCCCCGGACCGCTCGTCGCCCTCATCGTCGTGACCGCAGGCGTCAGCCTGGCCAGCCTCGACGTTGCGGTCATTGGCGCCATCCCCACGGGCATGCCGGCGCTCCACCTCACCGTCCCGTCGCTCGGTGACCTCGAGCTCATGCTCCCCGCAGCACTGAGCCTTGCGGCACTGGGCGCCATCGACTCGCTCCTCACCTCCGTCGTCGCCGACAACATCACGCGAACGCGCCACGACCCCAACCGCGAGCTCATCGGGCAAGGCATCGGCAACTTCGTTGGTGGTGTGATCGGCGGGCTACCCGGGGCGGGCGCAACCATGCGCACCGTGGTGAACGTCCGCTCCGGTGGCCGTACACGGCTCTCGGGGATCATCCACGGCGCGCTCCTACTAGCGATCTTGCTCGGGCTCGGCCCGCTGGCAGCCCTGATTCCAAAGCCGGTCCTCGCGGGCATCCTGGTCACCGTCGGTATCGGAATCATCGACTACAAGAGCCTCAAACAACTTAAGCGCATGCCCAGGGTGGATGCGGTGGTGCTCGTGAGCGTGTTGTTTTTGACCGTCTTCGTCGACTTGTTGTGGGCGGTCGCCGTGGGCGTGATGATCTCGGGAGTGGCGTTTATCCAACGCATGAGCACCATGGTCGCAGAGAGCGCGCTTGTCGTACCGCTCAGCCAATCCCGGCGCGACTCGAACGACGGCGCAACCATCTTGGGAGCGGACCTCGGAGAACAGATCTACGTCAAAGAACTCGACGGTCCGCTCTTCTTCGGTGTCGCTACCCAACTCGTCAGCCTGACCGAGAAGGTACCTACGACTGTAACCGACGTCATCATCCGGATGGAGCGGGTGCCGTACATCGACCAATCGGGGCTGGTCGCACTCGACGAGACCATCTCGAGGCTCCTCGACCGTAACATCCGGGTCGCATTGGCTGGTCTGTCGGAACAGCCACGCAATCTGCTCGAGCTTTTGCACGTCGTGCCGGAACAGGTTCCGCCGAGCCTCGTGTTCCCAAGCTTCGACCTGGCGATCGAGGCCATCCTCAAGACCACAAAAGCGACGCCGATCCACAGCAACCAGGCGGCGGAAGAGACGGCAGAGGCGAACGCATGAACATCGAACATCTACTGGCAGCAAACGCGGCCTGGGCCGACGCCCGGCGCAGTCATCAGCCGGACTTTTTCCACCGCCTCGCCGCAGGGCAAGCGCCCACCGCCTTGTGGATCGGCTGTGCTGACAGCCGCGTACCGCCAGATCACATCATCGGAAGTGATCCTGGCACCTTGTTCGTCCACCGCAACGTCGCCAACATCGTGAGCAGCGGAGATCTCAACCTCATGAGCGTACTCGAGTACGCGACAACAGCGCTCAAGGTGCGAGACATCTTCGTGTGTGGACATGAGTCTTGCGGTGGCGTGGCTGCAGCACTCGACGGCCCACCCGACGGCGTGCTGCGCCACTGGCTGTCGCCCATCGAACGGCTCGCACAGGAACACCAGGCCGAGCTGAAGACGCAAGAGTCGCGCGCTGTGCGCATTGCACGCCTCGTCGAGCTGAACGTGCGGCGACAAGTGCAGGAGGTCTCCCTGACCCCCCCGGTTTTGGTTGCTCGGGCCCGCGGGCAGAGCCTGACGGTCCACGGCTTCGTCTTTCACCTGTCGACAGGGCTTCTCGAGGACCTGGACTGCGGGAGCAACGGGCTATCGAGCTAGGGTAAGGTTCCGGCAGGCGGCGCCTCGTGTCCTTCCGGATCCATCTCCACCTCGACCCCCAACTTTTCGTACGCGACCCAGAGGAAACCGAGCTGGGGCGCCGGATCGTCGATGCGGCAATCCGGCTCATGGACGACAGCGGGTTCGAGCGCTTCACATTTCGTCGGCTCGCGGAGTCGATCAGCTCCACCGAGGCCTCGGTGTACCGCTATTTCGAGAACAAGCACCGACTGCTGCTCTACCTCACGTCGTGGTACTGGAGCTGGGTCGATCATCGCATTCAGTATCAGATCTCATCGAGCGTGGGTACACCGAGTCAGCGACTGCACCGAGTCGTCGACGTGCTCTTGCAGTCGAGCACCTACGATCCCACCTGGTCGCATATCGACGAGTCCGCACTTCATCGCATCGTCGTCGTCGAGAGCAATAAAGCCTACCAAACGCGCTGGGTGGACGACGACAACGCTGAAGGCCTGTTCGCGGCCTACAAGGCCCTGGCTGCCAATGTCGGCGACATCATATTGGAGGCGGCGCCGGACTATCAGCATCCACGCGCACTCGCCTCCACGCTGATCGAAGCGTCCCACCAGCAGCTATTCTTCGCGCAGCATCTGCCGTCATTGACGGACACCAACACAACCGACTGCCACCGGTCTCACGTGAGCGGGTTCCTCAACGACCTGCTTCGCCGCGTGCTGGACCTCGACGCGGACGCCGACGCCGCTCTGAGCTAGTCGTCATCCCGCAACCCGGCCGTCCATGCCGCGCGGTACCGAGCGTGGGATCAGGTCCCGCTCCTGCGAACCTCGCACCCGACGCGAGACGTGCACATTCCAGCTTCGGCATCCCGTCCATCCAGGGCAGGCCACGGACGATGTGTGGACTGCGGCGGCTGAATTTGTACGCTGACGCGTGGGACCACTCCCTTGGCTGATACACTCCCCGCGGTCTCTCCGCGCCTTGGGTTCCTCCACACCCTGAGCCGGCCCGGCAATTCACTCCCCTGGGCATCGTCGCCGGCCGCGACGATGCCCAGTCCCACAGATCACGCCACCCGTTTCACAACCGAGGGCGGATTCACCCCGCATCCCAACCCCACCCCGCCCAGTCATTCTCCGCCCCGAGGCCGTGCCCACGCCTATCACGCCCGCTATTCATCGTGTTTAAGCGTTCTCTCGACTCCGTGACGCCCCGGGTCGCCACGACCCGCTTCCAGGCCATTACACCGTACCCGCGGGCCCCATCGGGGCCGTGTCGTTCGCTCGAAACGTCGCGTAGTCAGTTGGTATCGTCCGGTAGATGCGAAGGGGACCTCGGTCGGCATGCACCCTCGCGCTGTTACTCGGCGGCTGCAGCCCACTGGGCGCCATACATCAGCCGCCCCCCCCCCGCCATAGCTGTTAGCTCCTGGTCCAGGTATCCCCCATCTCGAGTCGCAACAGCGGTACCTGTTGCGGCTTGCAACTAGGATGGTCTCGGTCGAGAAAGTCAGCGATGGACGGAAGACGCTCAACAAGCTCGCCAAGACCCAGAGGCATGACGGCAGCGATGACGGCGGGCCACAGTATCGTCATGAGTTTCCAGGGTTGGCGCGACAGTGTCCTATGCGGCTGCGGACAACTTTTTGATGCTGAGGGGGGAAAACCCCGCATTTGCGAGGTCGGCGAGTTTGTCAAGGCACAGACAGGGAGTCCGGCGGCTAGCGCTT
>JAZGFE010000196.1:0-107841 GCA_036479215.1 Nannocystaceae bacterium
GGCCGCCTCGTGATCGAGGCGGAAGGTCGACATCGTTGCCCAGAAGGTCGCGGCGGTTCGTGCTTCAATGGGGCGGCCGGCTTCAATGGGGCCGCCTCGTGATCGAGGCGGAAGGCTTGTAGGTCCACGCGGGGTTGTCGTTGGAATCTGGCTTCAATGGGGCCGCCTCGTGATCGAGGCGGAAGGCTCCGCTGCATTTTCTGATGCCGCAAAAGCTGCGGTGCTTCAATGGGGCCGCCTCGTGATCGAGGCGGAAGGAGTAGGACGCACAGGGGCGCGGTGCCTAGGCCAGGACGCTTCAATGGGGCCGCCTCGTGATCGAGGCGGAAGGCTGTCGGCATCCCGCATCTCCACCTTCGGAAGATGTCGCTTCAATGGGGCCGCCTCGTGATCGAGGCGGAAGGAGGCATCCCGGTGCCAGATGTCGCCGCCGCCGGGGAGCTTCAATGGGGCCGCCTCGTGATCGAGGCGGAAGGATGGGTCCGAAAGGAATCCTCGTCGTCGGCAAGAGGCTTCAATGGGGCCGCCTCGTGATCGAGGCGGAAGGACTGCGGGGAACCCGCCGAACAGACCTACTGTGGGCTTGCTTCAATGGGGCCGCCTCGTGATCGAGGCGGAAGGCCCACAAGCGACTCCGACGACCTGACTGGGACGGGTGGCTTCAATGGGGCCGCCTCGTGATCGAGGCGGAAGGAGGGTGGACCTCGCTTGAGTTGGTGCCGTACTCTTGGCTTCAATGGGGCCGCCTCGTGATCGAGGCGGAAGGGCCGAAATGAAGTCGACTGTGCCGCGGCCGAACGCTTGCTTCAATGGGGCCGCCTCGTGATCGAGGCGGAAGGTATTACGAGGATGGACACAGGCGCGTCATGGGAGTGGCTTCAATGGGGCCGCCTCGTGATCGAGGCGGAAGGATCGCCCTGAGTCCTCCGTGCCACCCCGTAGGCTCCGGCTTCAATGGGGCCGCCTCGTGATCGAGGCGGAAGGCGACTAACCCGCGTATTCCATCAACTTTGTT
The DNA here is from genome assembly GCA_036479215.1 of Nannocystaceae bacterium. Classification (GTDB taxonomy): domain Bacteria; phylum Myxococcota_A; class Polyangia; order Nannocystales; family Nannocystaceae; genus FL481. The sequence goes on from JAZGFE010000196.1 coordinate 1,016, forward strand.
GCACGCTTCAATGGGGCCGCCTCGTGATCGAGGCGGAAGGGAACGGCGCCTCGTGCGACTGTAGCCTGGGGTAGGGGCTTCCCTGGGGCCGCCTCGTGATCGAGGCGGAAGGGAGGACCACTTCAGGTACGGTCAGCTCCACCGAGACGCTTCAATGGGGCCGCCTCGTGATCGAGGCGGAAGGGGTCGAACCGTGTAGACCGACACACAAGGGCACAGTGCTTCAATGGGGCCGCCTCGTGATCGAGGCGGAAGGGTTTTACACCTTTCGCAAGGTAGCTGGATCTCGTCGCTTCAATGGGGCCGCCTCGTGATCGAGGCGGAAGGCGTGGTCCCCCACTCGTCAATCGTCATGGTGCTCTCGCTTCAATGGGGCCGCCTCGTGATCGAGGCGGAAGGTTTGCGCGTTCACCGTGAAGAAGATAAAACACGGTAGCTTCAATGGGGCCGCCTCGTGATCGAGGCGGAAGGCTGTGCTCGCTGCCTGCTCCACCGCGACGTGGTGGATGCTTCAATGGGGCCGCCTCGTGATCGAGGCGGAAGGGGCGAGGTCTGCGCCGGCGAGGCGTTGAGGGGCGGGGGCTTCAATGGGGCCGCCTCGTGATCGAGGCGGAAGGTCCGGCGCCGCAAGTCTCCGGAATCATAGGCACTTCTAGCTGCGTTTGCACGCGGCGCAATTTGCGTGCGTCTCATGGCTTCGTCTGCAGCTCCCCTGTTGTCAGAAGGCCTCGTCGCAAGCCCTTGTAGCACACCCTTATCGCGTCTTCGCACGCGAGAGCGGGGTTCTTTCACGCCACAGCCTGCGTGTTGTGAACACGCCGGCACGGTGCCGGCCTGATCGTCGCGCTGATCCTCTCTATTCCACATGCCGTGCCAGGATACCGCACCAAGATGATCCAATCGAGATCATCTTCGTGGCGCTCGCGCGGACCGCCCACGAACGCGCGGATGATCTCAGTTAGATCAAGCCCCCCTGCTAGCTTCTCTTCGTGGCCGAGCCAATCGCACACGCAGCTCCACGTGCTGACACGAGCCTATTGCCCGTGCGCATGTGCAACGAACTCGTTTACTGCCCCCGGCTGTTCTTTCTTGAACATGTGCAGGGTCTCTTCGTCGAGTCCGCCGACACGATCGAAGGCAGCGCCCAACACCGCCGGGCCGAAAGGCGCGGCAAGACCCGAACGATAAAGAAGGACCCGAGCAAAGCTGCCAGCAAGGCCGCCAGCAAAGCCGCCAGCAAAGCCGCCGGAAAAACCGGGGCCGACACCGGGGCCGACACCGGGGCCGACACCGGGCCCGGGGCCGACATCGGAGCCGAGGCCGGAGCCGAGGTGCAAGCCGAGATCGCGGACCTACGCGACGCGATCCCGCGGCGGCTGGAACTGGCGTCTTCCGCTTGGGGGGTATCGGGAGCGATCGACGTGCTCGAGATGCACGACGACCACATCGTGGTGGTGGAGACCAAGCGCGGACGTGCGCCCCTGTTCTGTGACCACCACTGGAGCGACCATGAGCTGCGCTACAAGGCGTGGCCCGCCGACGTTGTGCAGGTCGGACTGTATATGGCAATGCTGCGCGACGCTGGACTCCCGTGTGAAGACGCAAGAATTTTCTACAGAAAGTCACGCGATCACGTTCACATCCCCTGGGACAGTTCGCTCGAACTCTTCTTGCGAGCCGTGGTCGTCGAAGCTCAGCGCGTGTCCGGCCTACCGCAACCTCCGACTCCGCTTGAGGACAGCCCAAAGTGCCCGGGATGCTCGCTATACGAGGTTTGCCTACCAGACGAGCATCACGCTCTCCTTGCTGCCGCGCGAGACCAAACGCCTTCCGAGGTGCGGCGGATCGTGCCCGGCCGAGACGACCGGGCGATCGTTCATGTGTTGTCGCCGGGCACGACGGTCCGCAAAGAAGGCGAAGCGCTACGGATCTGTCGACGGACGGGCGATCAAGAACGCATCGCACTCAAGGACGTGGGTCACGTAGCGCTGTTTGGCGCCGTGAACGTTACCACGCCATGCTTGGCACACCTGCTGCGCACGGGCATACCGGTATCGCATCATACCGGAGCGGGATGGCTTTTGGGGATCACCACGCCACTGACCACGATGAACGTGGTCCTTCGCCGAGCCCAATACCGTGCTGCCGATGACCCTGTGCGTTGTTTGGAGGCGGCTCGCAACTGGGTAGAAGCGAAGGTGCGCAACCAGCAAACCGTGCTGCGCCGCTACCGTCGTGGCGCCCCCCCAGCAGACGAGGCCGACGCGGCCCTTCCTGCCTGGGCATCCGGGGAGGAAGAGCCGAAAGCCGCCGATAGCACAGCAACCAAGGCCAGTGTTGCCGTGGCCATACGCGCCATGAAGGCCTCGCTTCGAGGCGTGCGGAATGTGGACAACATGGACTCGCTCCGAGGCTACGAAGGTGAAGCTGCGGCGCGCTATTTCGACGTGCTTCCTACGATCCTCCCGCCCGATTGGCGCGCGGAGCTCAAAGGTCGCAGCCGCCGACCGCCGCGTGACCGGGTGAACGCGATGCTCAGTTTCGGCTACGCATTGCTCGTCCGAGAGACAACGGCAGCGTTGGCACGGATCGGGCTCGACCCCATGCTTGGGTTGTATCATTCGATGATTCCTGGTCGACCCGCCTTGGCACTGGATCTGATGGAGCCGTTCCGCGCTTCGTGGGTAGACACCGCCATCTTGCGCCTGCTGGCCACTGGAGGGATCGCCCACAAGGACTTTCATGTCTCCGCCACCGGAGTCATGCTCTCCGACGGTGGCCGGCGTGCCCTTATCCGCGCCTATGAGCGACGCGGTGACGAGTTGATCACACACCCCAGGTTCGGGTATCGCATGAGCTATCGTCGCATCGTCGAGCTGGAGGCGCGCGTGTTGGCGAAGTGGCTTATCGGTGAGGTGGACCAACTTCAACCGCTCTGCACACGGTGATGTATGCGCGACCACTATCTCGTAAGCTACGACATTTCCGACCCCGTTCGTCTCCGCAAGGTACATCGGGTGGTGCGCGACTTTGGAGATCCGCTCCAGCTCTCGGTCTTTTCCTGTCAACTGTCGCGCAAAGATCTCGCGGTTCTCGAGGGGCGGCTACTCGATGTGATCGACCAACGAGAGGATCAGGTGGTTTTTGTGGGGTTAGGACGTGTGAAAGATGGCGAGACCACGCCACCGAGGTGCCGAGCGCTGGGGAGGGCCATCGACGGAGGCATCGGGAAGGTGGTGGTGATCTGAACGGGCGAATCCGCGCCGACTCACGATGGTGGAGTTGGGTGTTTCGATCTTTTGTGCGACCGTCAAGGCCTCGGCACCACACAGACCACGGACCTACGTCTCGCCCTTACGCGAACTGTGGGCGAATCCTCATGGGCCAGCTCTCCAAGCGCTCGCCATCGCCGAGTACCTTCGTCACGCTGGCCTTCGCAGCTGATGATCTCCCGAAGATCATCCCAGGCGTGTAGATCAACATCTTAGGAGCCTGCCATGAACATGTCCTTTCAATCGTTCTTCGAAGCTGCGACAGGCCATCCCCCGTTTCCGTTTCAGTGCGAGTTTGCCACCGCGGAGCAGTTGCCCCAACTGCTACGCGCCCCGACTGGATCGGGGAAGACTGCGACTGCGATCATTGGTTGGCTCTGGAGGCGCCACCACGCATCGGACGCGGTGCGGCGCGGGACACCACGACGACTTGTCTTCTGTCTCCCCATGCGCACACTGGTGCAGCAGACCGAGACGGTCGCTACGCAGTGGATCAAGGCGCTTGGCTTGGATGTTCCTGTTCACAGCCTGCTTGGCGGTGCCATCGACAATCGCTGGGAGTCCGAGCCCGACAAGGATCTTCTCCTGATCGGCACACAGGACCAGCTGCTCTCGCGCGCGCTCAATCGTGGGTTCGCGATGAGTCGCTTCAAGTGGCCCGTTCACTTTGCGCTGCTGAATAACGATGCGCTGTGGGTGATGGATGAGGTGCAGCTCATGGGCGTGGGCTTGTCCACGAGCGCCCAGCTCGACGCCTTTCGCCATCGTCTCGGATGCTTTGGAGTTGCACACACCGTTTGGATGAGCGCAACGCTTGATGAGCGCCTTTTGGACACCGTTGACACCCGTGACGCCGGAACGCGGCGTCGTCTGGAACTCTCCGAGGCGGACTACGCGACGCCACAGCTCGGCAAGCGGTGGCTCGCCCAAAAAGCGTGCAAGAAACTCGACGACATTTTCGACAAAAAGACGCCAGCCTACGCGCGCCGACTTGCCGAGATTGTGGGCGAACTCCACGAACCTGGAGAACGCACCATCGTTGTGATGAATCGGGTCGACCGAGCCCAAGATCTCACCCGCCAGCTCAAGAAATCCGGCATACCGACCACGCTCTTGCACAGCCGATTCCGCCCGCTCGACAGAACACGCGCAATGGATACCGCGTTGGCTCCCGACTACGGGGGGGTGTTGGTGGCCACACAGGTGATCGAAGCCGGCGTGGACATCACAAGCAAGCTGTTGGTCACGGAGATTTGCCCATGGTCCTCCTTCGTCCAGCGTGTGGGACGCTGCAATCGCACCGGTTCCCAGCCCGGTTCCCGGGTGTTCTGGATCGATATCCCGGATTCCGAGGCGTCACCGTACAGCGACGAGGAGCTGCAGCATGCGCGTGCGTTGCTTGCGGATCTGGTCGACGCTGGCCCAAGCAAGCTGCCGCTCGGCACACCCGATCAGGCGAGACCCGCGAGCCCTGTGCTGCGGCGCAGCGATTTGGTCGACCTGTTCGACACAACGCCAGACCTTACCGGCTGCGACATCGATGTCGGCCAGTACATTCGCAATAGCGATGACCTCGACGTCCAGGTCGCGTGGCGCGACTGGGAGGCCGCGCCGAAGTCAGGTCCACCCAACGACATGCCGGCGCTTCATCGGGACGAACTCGTTCGGGTGTCGATCTCACAGTTCTCGAAGTTCATCAAAAAGGAGCGTCCCGGATTCCGATGGGATAGTCTCGACGGGAGTTGGGAGCGGGTTGTCCGTTCGGTTCCCCCGGGCTCCACGGTGCTCCTGGCCGGGCGCACAGGCGGCTACGACGCGGAACTCGGCTGGGTCCGAGAGAGCAAGAAACCCGTCACGCCGGTCGAATTTGAAGCGCTTTCCCAAGATTCTGACGACGCCGAGCGGCTCACCTACGGCTCATCCAAGTTCGTCACATTGCAGCAGCACTCAACCGAGGCAAGGGATGAAATGAATGCTCTCCGATGCCCTGCCGAGTGGGAGATCCCCCTCCATACCCTCGTGAGGGCGGCGCATTGGCATGACGTCGGCAAGGCCCACCAGAGCTTCCAGGACATGCTTTGCGCGTCGCTGACCGACGGCGACCCGTTGTTGACCCAAGGCCCGTGGGCAAAATCCAAACGAGGGTCCCGCACGCCGGATCCACGTAGCACACTGTCTCCACCTAGCACACTGTCTCCACGTGGCACCCCGCGCAAGAACTTCCGCCACGAAGTTGCGAGCGCGCTCGCCTACCTGGAGCACTTTCCAGATGACGACCTGGGCGCCTACGTCGTGATGTGCCACCACGGGAAGGTCCGCACGGCGCTGCGATCGCGCCCGAAAGAAAGTGGGAACCCCGAACGCAGAGGGCAGCGACAGCGCTTCGCGCATGGCGTCTGGGAGGGTGATCCGCTCCCTGCGGTCAACTTGGGGGACGGCACCCTTTCCGAGCCCATCACACTCAACCTCGACCGCATGGAACTTGGTTGTATCCGAGGTTCGTGGGTCACGCTATCGCACGGGCTGCTCTCCCATTGGGGGCCCTTCCGTTTGGCCATGCTCGAGAGCCTGGTTCGCGTCGCCGATTGGCGAGCCTCAGCGCTGCACGACGAAGGAGTTCACGATGACGCATAGCATCGTCCTACAAGGATGCCAGCCCGAACCCGTGGCCTCGTACCTCAAGGCTCTCGGCGTGTTTCGAGTCGTTGCGGAGCAATGTGATGCACGAGTTTGCGCGCACTGGAGCAAGGACGGTTTCGTCCTCACGACCGAGCTCGACGCGGAAGAACTGGTTAGGATGCTGCTCAACGAGTATCGCCCGTCGCCCATCGTAACGCCGTGGAACGGGGGCAGCGGTTTTTTCTTTGGCAAAGGCGGCAAGGTCACACCCCTGAACCAAGCATTGTTGAAAATCGAAGGGTCATCGGCATCGCGCTTTGGCCCGCTGCGGGCCGCCATTTTGACGGCCAGAGCCATCCTAGACGACGAAAAACTCACTGAGAAGCCCGACCCCAAACGCGAGAAACCGGCTCTGATCGCCAGGATGCGAGACGAAATGGACGACTCGGTCGTCCAGTGGATCGATGCCTGCGTCCTCATCCACGATGACAAAGTGAGCCCCGCACCCTTTCTCGGGAGTGGTGGAAATGATGGAAGGCTTGATTTTGCCAATAATTTTCACGGGAGACTCACCGATTTGATCGACGCCGAGACGGGCGCGGGCAAGATGGAGGGCGGCCTCCGGGGGGCGCTGTTTGGCTCTCCCACGCGCGACACAGCCAGCGATGCGATCGGTTTCTTTGACCCGAAGGCGCTCGGTGGCGCCAATAGCACCGAAGGGTTTGGCATCTCGTCCATCGTCAACCCGTGGCACTACGTGCTCATGCTCGAGGGCACATTGTGCTTTGCCGCCGCCTCGACACGCAGGCTGGAAGCGAAGGGCCCTGGGGGTCTCAGTTTCCCCTTTACTGTGCACAACAGCGGTGCCGGCTACTCGAGCGCATCGCCAATGGATGTCGCCGAAGGCAGGAAGGAGTTGTGGCTCCCCCTGTGGGAGAAAGCCGCGACATTTACCGAAATCGAGAATCTGTTTCGAGAGGGGCGCACGCGATTGGGCCGGAAGACCGTACGCAATGGCCTGGAGTTCGCGCGAGCGGTGGGATCTCTGGCGGGCGCGCGCGGAGTGACCTCGTTTACCCGACACGGATTCCATGTTCGCAACGGGCTTTCGTACTTGGCGTCTCCCATCGGCCGATGGGAGGTCAAGCCCAACCCCAGCCTTGCGTTGGTCGACGCCCACCTCGATCGGTGGATCTCGCGGTATCATCAGAAGTCGGGAAAGACCGCATCCGCGGAGCAGACCCGCCGGGGTCTGGATCAGGCGATGTTCAACTTTGCTCGGGCGAGCAAACCAGAAAATGCACAAGCACTGCTCGGTGAACTCGCCAATGCGGAATCGCATGTCGCTCGTGCGGGGCTCAAGAAGGAAATTTCGCCGCTGCCGTGGCTGTCGCGTCGTTGGCTCCCAGTGTGCGACGATGGCTCCGCTGAGTTCAGACTGGCAAAACACCTCACGCAGGCCGGGGTCCCTCCGATACAAGGCAAGAAAGGGCTTGCAGGCCACCCCTTGCGCGAACGCCTTGTGCCGACGCAGCAAGGGGCTTTTCTTCGCTGGGCCGAGCACCCACGGGAGGTCACGTTCGCCGCGCGAACACCTCTGGTCAATCTGTTGGCGACGCTCAAACGGGACGACCTGACACAGGTCGTGCGCCGCGGATCCGGCACACCGTTGTCCGATATCACGACGTTCATCGAGGGCGGTCTGTTCGATGACTTCAAGTTCGGGCGCTTACTGGCGGCCTTGGCACTCATCACGCCGGATAAGTCGCCAACGAGCCGGGCTTCGCCCACGAAGGGATCCGCTCACCTCCCCTATGCGTACAAAATCGCGGCCGTCGCATTCCAAAGATGGCAGGGGCGCGATGAGCCCCTCCTACACCCTACCACCGGACTCGTGTCAGCCGGCTCTTCTGGTGATGCCCTTCGGTTCACAGCGCTCGCGCTGGAGCGACTCCGCTCCGCGGGCTGGCGCCTCAGTGTCGCCGCACATCACCTGAGCCCTGTCACCACCCAGCGTATCTGCGCGGCCCTCCTCTTCCCCGTATCCGACTCTCAACTCAACAAATTCAAACGGACCCTCAACCTCGGAGATACCCATCATGAACCTGCCTGAAACCCCCAAGGTCCTGATTCACGCCAAGCTCGGTCCTTCGCAAGGACACCGCTTCCAGCCAACAGGTTTCCCTGACATCGGCCCAGGGCGATATACACTCCCCGACGGAACGGAAATGGTCTTGGTGGAGTCCGAGCAGAGCGTCGCGAATCGCCTGGAAGCGGCGTGTTGGGATGAATCGAACGAGTGTTTGACGCCCGCGCTGAACAACATGCCCTACGTCCAAGTAGATATGGCCAAGAAGGCTGCGGTCACGACATCGCTGCACGAAGCCCATCGACTCAACTCTGTCTATATTGAGAAAAGCGACTTTCACAACACGCTGGTCGAGGCCATCGGATACGACAAGAAATCGAAACTCCCTCCTGATCTCAAGGCCCTGTACAAGGCGCTTCTCAGATACGACCCCAACTCCCTCATCCACGGTTGTTTTCTGGAGAGCATTGCGGGCACGCTACGATTTGCGAGATCCCTCAGTGGCTTCATCGAGGCCACCAATATTCGCAGCGTTCACTTTGGGGGCGTAAAGAACGACCATGTATCGCCTTCCACCGCGGATGCCGATGACAACAAGAAGGCGAAGGATGGCTACGGCAATGTGCCGTTCCACCGCGAGGCATTTACGGCGGAGTCTCTCGACGCCTATTTCAACATCGACCTTCAGCAGATTCGGAGCTTTGGTCTTCCCGAGGTGGCGAACGAGTTCCTGTATGCGCTGTGCTGGTACAAGATCCTCGGTTTCCTGGAAAATGGGCTCAGACTACGGACTGCATGCGACCTCGACCTAAAGGAGCTTCGGGTGACACGGCCTGACAGCGGCATCGAAATACCCGCTCGCGACAACATCGAGTCGACCCTCGCCTCATCGATTGCCGCACTTGGCGAACAGGCATATTTCGCATCTCCATCCACCACGGTGGCCAAGTACAGCGCCTAGGCTCGCCTCGATGGCCACAACACTCTCTGTTCATTTTCTCGCGGGTCGATATCACGCAACGGGTTGGGACCATCAGGTCAACGAGGGAACCACTGAATGGCCCCCTTCCCCTTGGCGAATCCTTCGCGCCCTTGTGTCGGCGGCCCATCGGAGTCTCTCGGATCCGCAGCAGGTGAGTTCAATCTTGCAGCGGCTGGCCTCGACGTTGCCCAGCTACGTGTTGCCCGGTTCGACGGAGCACCACACACGTCACTACATGCCCACAGACAAGTCGTCGACGAAGGTCTTCGACACGTTTCGCGTTCTTGAAGGAGGCGCGAGCCGGCCGGCAACGCTTCGGGTCTGCTGGGCAGATGTCGCACTGGACGAGCAAGACCGTGTCGCCCTCTCCACGCTACTTCGCAGCGTGGGGTATCTTGGAAGAAGTCAGAGCTGGGTCGAGATGGCACTCGAGGACGGTGAGGATGGACCGAACACGTTCAACTGCACGCCAACCCCCGATGGTGCCAAGATCGGCATGGATACGACGCGGGTGCTCGCGCCAATGGCGGATGCGGAATACTCGGCATGGGTCGACGGGCTCGACAAGAAAGCCCGCAAACGTGCACCTGCATCAACATGGGAGGTCCTGAGTCAGTCAACAGCCGCTCTCAAGCAGGCAAAGTGGACGGAGGCGCCCGGCAGCCGCTGGGTGAACTACACGGTGATGGGGAAGCCCCAACTTGAACGCCAGCGTCCCAAAGCCAGCGCTCGTACCCCATGCACATCGATCGTCCTCGCCCTGCAATCGCGGGTCTTGCCGCCAGAGATTCACACGCTTTGTTTTGGCGAGGCTGTGCGGCGTGCGTTACTCTGCCGGGCCGACGGGCATCCGGTATTTAGCGGAAAGGACGAAAGCGGCGGGCCCGCGCAGGGCCATCGACATGCCTATTGCCTACCCTACGATCAAGATGGTGAGGGTCGGCTGGACCATGTCCTTGTGCATGCGACCGGTGGGCTCAGCGGCGAGGTCGTGGCTGCGATCGCCCGGCTCACACGGCTTTCGGGCAAGAACACGAGTCGGCATCCGATCTCGGTGCATCTCGAGTCACGCTGGTCCGAGGCCGACGCTCCGCACCGGCACGCTCCCCGACTTTTGAGGAGCTCGCGCACGTGGCGCTCACTGACCCCGATGGTGCTTCCCCGGTTCCCGAAGGTCTCGCACAATGGCCAACCGCGTGTGGACAAGAACGGCTACTGGATCGACGGACCGATCGCGCAAGTTCATCTTGCCCTCGACCGACTGGGGTTGCCTGCGCGCAAGATCACGATGCCGGATTCAGGTGGCGTACAGGCTGCAGGTGAGCCCGCCAAACCGTGGTTCCAGTATGATCGGAAACGCAAGTCGGGTTCCGGCGCTCGGTACCCCAAGCAAGCGTTCTGCTTTGAACTCATATTTGAGCAACTCGTGAGAGGGCCAATAGCGATTGGGTATGCTTGCCACTTCGGGCTGGGCCTGTTTGCCCCGGTGCCCTGAACGAACCTGAGCCGGCCGAGGCCACGCTCTCGAAGGTGGCGGTCCTCGACCAGGGCGGGCATGGCTCACTTCCCGACCGCGCGCCGCGACGGGGGCCCCGACGTCCGCCGCGGCCCCCGTCGTCGACGACGTTGGCTAACCTGCGCCCAGTAGCCCCGGATCCCGTTTTCCACCTCAAGCCGCAGTGCCGTCGGTTCGATGTCTTCCACCGCATCGATCACGCTCAGTACCTTGCGGGCCATCTCGCGGCATGAACGATAGGGGACCACGCGCTCGAGCAGCGCGTCGGGTCTGAGCCAACGATCCTCCTGCTTCGGATGCCAGATAATAGGCCCGAGCCATCGGGCCACCGGGCCACCGATTTGAACACGTGCGACATCGGGGCGATCCATATCGATACCGAGTGCTGGATCTGCATCTCCCCACAGCCGCTCGGGGGGTGGGACGGGCCTGCGCGAGGTCATGGCACCCAGCGCAGCGGTTGTGACCGCATCTACGACGCGACGGATCTGCGCCACACGAAAGGTCCGAGCCTCCCCAGCCTGGCGATCCCACGCGCGGAGGTAGGCGCTGCCATCGTGGATGCGAATCTGCCACGGCTCGACAACTCGGCTATCGCTCGCTTCGTTTGGGCTCCGCCAGGGGCTGACGTACGCGATGCGCACCGGCCCTCGACGTACCGCCATGAGGAGTTTCCGCAACACTGCGGTGTCGGTGCGCGTCGCCGACGTCACGGTGGCGGCCGCGCCGTCACATGCGAGTGCCCCCGCATAACTTGCTGAACTTGCACAACTTGCAGACGCGCGCCCCTGCTCATCAAGTTCTTCGGTCAAACGAACGAGTCGGGCCCTCAGTGTTTCATCTGCCACCGATCCCAACAACGCTGCCGCGAGCTGGAGCGCGTGCAGGTCGTCTTGCTGGGGTGCCTTCAACACCAGCGAGAAGCTACGGTCGCACAGGTGCCACGCATTCGACCGCGCGTCTCGTTCGATGACGCCTTCGCCTTTGAGGTCGGTCAACACGCGCTGTACCGTTTGCGGCGACGTATGTTCGATCTTGTTCACAAGTTGGAGCTTGGTCAGCCCAGCTGGCACCGCACGCAGCTGTTCCACGACACAGGTACGCACCACATCTCGCCGCGGCCCGCGTCGTTTTCCCATTCTCATCGAGCCCGGAGCATAGCAACGTTCGAGGGCAAGGCGAACCCGAGTGTCCAGCAAGGGGCGTGAGTGCTCGGTCGGTCGATCCCGCCCCGCGACGCTTCATGCTATGTGCAGCTCATGTTCGTTTCGCTTACCCGGGGTTTGTTCGCAACTGTCGTAGGGGCGGTCGCTTTGCTGCACGGTTGTGGGTACCAACACAGCTCAGACGCCTTCTTCCCCGCAAACTGGGCGTCTGCGTACGAGATCATCGCCGACTGTGCCTCGACGAAGCACCCACGCGGGGGCCATATGGAGGTATGGATCGACCCCGTCGCAGTTGAAGCATTCGCCGCTGGCGAACCGCTACCGGCCGGGTCCGTGCTCGTGAAACCGCAATGGGATGAGGATGCGAACTGCGGCGACGACCCCGACCTGTTCACGGTCATGCGAGCCGGCGACGAATCGAAGTGGGAGTGGCAAACGATCGGAGGAAGAGGAAAGGTAAAAGAAACCGAACCGGATTCCTGTAGCGGATGCCATGCTGCGTGCGACGAGTCGTTGCTCTGCACGCAACCATAGCTACGGGCCCAGGGACACGCGCGTCAAAGTGGCAGGACCTGCAATCCGCGGTCTCCAAGCGCGCAAAACACATGGTTTCCCGACACCTCGGCCTGGCGGCAGAAGTAGCCATAGAGCGGATGTCGGTTGATCGCGGGAGCTCTGGGGTCCTCCGCATCGAGCACCACGACATTGGCGGGGGCGCCCAGCACGAGGCGCCGACCCGTATCCCGACGGGAGAGCGGGGCAAGAGCGGTTCCGGGGATCTCCATGCGTGAAGCGATCTCGAGATCGGTTGGACCCAGCCCGGTTACGGTGATCAAGTCCTGTTCGTCTGCGGCGACTCGCCCGGCGACTCGGTCATCGACCGCGCCTTCGTCCCAACCCCAGCGTACTCCGGTCTGGCCGAACACCAAGTCACCAGATTGCAGCACGCTCGAGAGTCGGTCGTCCGGTGAGATCTCCAGTTCGCTCACCCACGTCGCGCTGAGATCGTCTTCGATCTTGAGCAGACGCAGGGGCGTGTGGAGCAACGTGCAGGTCTCCTCCTCCCAATCGAAGGCCAGAAATTTGGGATGCGCCCTGCACGGCTCGGACGCCAAGTCGACGCGCTCACGCCTGAATCCGACCGTGATCACTTCTCCATCTTGATACCCCACCGGGGCGCCGGGCAAGTTGATGGGTTCTCCCAAGCTTGGGGTGGCCCCGGTGAGATCGAGGCGTTCAAGATAGAAGGCGACCTGAGTGGGATCGCCATCGACCGCTTCCATTCGCCATGTCTGCACCTCGCCTTCAGGCGCGACGCGTAGTGCTCCAAAGGTCAAGGCCTCACCCCGATTGATGGACACCACGTGGTGCGGGCGGCCATTATCACTAAGCTCAATGATTTCGAGCCGCGCCGCCCGTGTGGGCGGGCTCGCGTTCCAATCGCGGGTCTCGTGGTGGATGACCAGCGAAGTTCCGGCCTGTACCACAGGACGTTCCCCGGCCAGCCGAAGGTAGCCCAAGCCACTCTGATTGTAGCCTTGACCCAAGGCGATGCGCAGCGTTTCGATGTGTCGCGGCGCCGATGGATCGGAAATATCGAATCCCGCAATCAATTTATCCGCGCCCCACCCTCCCGCAAACTCACCTTCGCGCTCCACCGTCAGATAGACGAAATCTCCCACAGAAAACAGCTCGGCGGCCCACCATTTCGTCCACACCTCGCCTTCACTTACGCCCCCTTGGTCGGTGAATAGCTCACGCAGCGACAATTGTCCCAGAGAATCGGCGCGCTCGGCATCGGAGAGCGGCACGACGTCGAGTAGTTGGTGATTCGACCACCAGCCCGTCGAGATACGCACCAAGTAATCGTTCACGCGCACCGACGCGCCGGCGTTCACAGCTATGGGCAGAGCGTCCAACTGTTCGGGCGCATCGCGATCGCCAATGTCGAAACTTTGCACCGCCTCGTCGCCGATCGAAAACATGCGTTCTCCGTGCATGAACGCCCTTCTTGCCCGGCCCCGGGCATCCGCCAAGCCGCGAAGCGTCAGGGTATCGCCACTGAGGTCGATCAACTGCACGGCGCTGCGGTAGCGGCCATAGGCGTCGTCCTCGTCGGCCGCGCCCTCGTCCCATTCCCAGCCGGAGTGCGGCACCAGCATGAGCTCCAGGTCGTCCACGACGGTGAACGCCTTATGAATTCGATTCTGGTCCTCCGCGAATGACGCCCAGTCGCCCCCAAAGTGAACCCTCTCGATCATCTGGGGCGACTCAGAGTTCGACACGTCGAACAGGCTGACGTTGATGGCACCGTCGGGATGGCCCGGATCAAAGCCGAGGGCGAGGATACGCTCGCCACGCGGCTGCATATGGAATACCCAGCCCGGCATCTCCAACTCGCCGACTTGCTGCGGGGATGCGGGATCTGACAGGTCAAGGGTGAACAATGGGTCCATTTGCTCGGCTGTGATCGCATATCCACGCGGGCCGTCGAAACGCACGCTACGCAGCCACTCGTTGCGAGGAATGCTCATCTCGAGTCGGCCCAGAGGTACGAATTCCGTCGTTGAATCGATGGCAAAGGTCTCCACCACGGGGGAATCATCGCTCGCCCAGGGGTTCGGCTGGCTCACCACTCGAAACACGCCCTCGTACTCGTCCATCTGCCAACGACTGGTGATCGACCCGGCAGCTTCGATTTGGGCACCGGCGGACAAGGCTCCAGAAGGATCCGATACGTCCACGACGTCGATGGTGGAGCGTCCGTCGCTATCCCAATCGTACTCGACACCCGCGGCGTACATGCGTTCGCTGGTCGATGTGACGCTACGTTTTCCACCGCCGTAGGAGCCCTCCCGCCCAGGAAACGCCAACTGATCGACCTGCCGCACATCCTCTCGGTCGGAGATGTCCAACGACGTGATGGTCGTATTCGGGGTTTCATCGCAGTTCCAACAGTATCCGTTTTGGTAGGTCACCAAATAGAGGCGGTCGCCAATGCGCCGGGAATCTTGCACCTCCCCGGGGAGTTCGAACTCGCCTTCGAGCACGATGTCCGCGGGGTCCCGGGCATCGAGCGCCAACAGGCGGCTGTTGTGGGTCCACTGATAGTCGTTCTCGTCGGCGTTCCATTGCCACGAAGCGAAGTCAGAGAACATCACGAAGGCCCGACCATCGTCCACATACATCTCAAAGGGCATCGCCGCGGTGCGGTAGCGTCCAAGGATGCGCAAGTCATCCGGTTCGGAGATATCCACAATGGAGAGCCCACTGAGTCGGGATAGGGCGTAGAGCGTATCGCCGTCGATATGAAGGATGTCGGCCTCGGAAATCGCGTCACCGGCATCGGCACTACCCTCGTCATCAGCATCGTCATCGGCATCGGCATCCGCGCCGCCATCCGCCGCGTCGTCGTTGGGGGCACCGGCCCCGTCGCCGTCGCCATGGCCGCTGCCAGCGTTGGGGTTGTCTCCCACCCACGGCGGCACTTGCTCGCCGTCTCCGTCTCCGTCTCCGTCTCCCCCCACACCGTCGCCGTCTCCGTCTCCGTCTCCATCTCCCACACCTTCGCCATCACCGTCCGCGTCTCCGCTTGTGCCCGACGGCCCATCCGCGACTCCATCTCCGGGCGCACCGCATGCCGCGAGGAGTGCGATCAAGTAGAGCGCAGCGGAAGCGAGCCCGCAGTGCCCGGACACTCCGGGCTGCCTTGACTGCCCGACGTGCGCGGGCTGCTCGGCTTGGGAGGGTTGGGAGGAGGATTGGGAGGAGGATTGGGGCGATGGGCTGGGTGTGTGGATTCGCATGATCGCGGCTCGGCAACGATACCTCCGACGAGGAAGGTCCGCGCGCTCTGTAGTACCTGCAAACCGAATGTCGATCATCGACGGAAACGCGACCCGCACTGGAGCCGGCACGAGCGTCTCGGCCGCCGTCGGTGTGGAACCTGCGGAGACACCGCCGACCGGGTACAAACGCTTCGCCGTTTGGCCTAAGCTCGGCCGGGCATGCTCGGGGATATGGACGACGAAGGTGGGCTGGATACGATCTGCGAAATGAACGTCACGCCGATGATCGACGTGCTCTTGAGTTTGCTGATCATCTTCATGGTAGCCGCCCCGCCGCCACCGAACGAGAAGCAACCGATCACCCTGCCGACCAACCCGATCACCGAACAGCCCGACAACCCCGACGCCACGCTTCTGCTCACGCTCGACGCGACGGGCAAGGCCATGCTCGGCAAGACGGCGCTGCCCGACGCCTTCGAGCCCATGGTCGAAGCACTGCGGGCGAACAAGAAGGCCCAGCAAGATGGGCGCGTGGCGATCTCGGCCTCGGAGGCGGTTTCGTACGGACAGGTGATCCGGGTGATGTCCGCCGCCCGGCAAGCGGGCATCGCATCCGTCGGCCTCGCCTCCGATCGCCTGTAGGCCCCCACCTCCGGGCTCTCTCGGTGGGAGAGGTGGAGCCGGTGGAACACGTGGAGATCATCTTCGATCTGATTGCGACGGTCCTTTCATCATCTATTCTCAAAAGACCACATGAGGGGATCTCCCAGGGGCAAACAATCATCCAGCCACCGCGGGATACGGTGACCGAATGATAGAAAATATTCGGCACTCGAAGACCAGGGAATCGGCTCGAGGGTCGAGGGTGAAGGGTGAAGGGGCGCCTTGGCCTCAACACCCATCCCCGCCCTCCGGCTCGATTCTCTCGTAGTTATCTGCGAACTGGGTGCTCGAGGATCAGATCCTAGTCGATTTCGATGGACACGTCGTCGACGAACCAACCAGAAAAGGTGTTCGATGCACCCCGAGACGTCAACTGCAACAATAGCTGAACACGGCGCCGTTCGTGTGCCGCTACGTCTACGAGCCGCTGGGCCCAGGCGTCTCCGCCGACTCCGCTGATGGCGCTTCCTGCCACCTTTGACCACGCCCCGTCGTCGATACGCAGATATAGGTCGCCCGCGTCACTGGGCCCGAGCTCATACCAATTCCAAAACCTCACTCTCGCCGACGAAACGTCTTTGGGCACAACAAACATCGGCGAAAGCAAGCCAGAATAGACGCTCCCACCCTGCCCGTGGTAGGGGCCCGTCAGCATGGTACCCGCGAGCTTGTCGCCACCATGCGCTACCGGACCGAGCACATCGTCAGGCTCCCCAACGACCCAGTCGCCGGACGACACGGACCAGTCGCCCCAGCCTTCTTCGAAATCCACCGGTCCGAGACGCATCGGGCCTACCTCGAGAGACACATCGTCTACGAACCAGCCTGGTTCTTCGTTGTTCGCCCCCCGCGAAGTCAGCAGGAAGGAGACTTGCACCTGCTCACCGGCGTACGCACCGAGGTAGGCGATGCCCTGCACCCATGTCGCCGCTCCGGCGTAGTTTGGGGAGTACAGGGCCTTCCAAGCGCCACCGTCCACACGAATCTGTATACCTGCGGAATCGCTCGCACCGACCTGCCACCACTGCCAATACCTCAACCGGGGGATTTCGCCGGCCTCCGGGACATCGATCGTTGGAGACACGAGGCGACCATAGAGGGTACCGCCCTGACCGGGGTACGGTCCGTCGAGGACCGTGCCTGCGACCCGTCCCCCGCCATGCGCGCCGGGACCGTCTTCGGCCGTGGGGGCGCCGAACGTCCACATGCCGCCCTCCACGAACCAGTCCCCGATGTTCGCATCGCTCTCGAAGTCCTGAGACCAGAGGACCACCGGCGCGTCGCCATCGCCGCTGTCCCCGTCTCCAGCATCCCCGTCTCCAGCATCACCGTCTCCAGCATCACCGTCTCCAGCATCCCCGTCTCCAGCATCACCGTCTCCAGCATCACCATCTCCAGCGTCCCCGTCTCCAGCATCACCGTCTCCAGCATCACCGTCTCCAGCATCGCCATCTCCAGCATCGCCATCTCCAGCATCCCCATCTCCAGCATCCCCATCTCCAGCATCCCCGTCTCCATCCCCATCCCCATCCCCATCCCCATCCCCATCCCCATCCCCATCTCCATCTCCATCTCCGGCCATCTCCTCTTCCGTTTCGTCTTCGTCGGGGGGGGAGACGTCACAGCCAGCAGTAATCGTGGTAAACGCGAGCGCGATTGGTGCAATCGGTGTAGTGACGCTCTTTAGAAGGATACGATTGAATTTCATCTTATTCCTCATATCTTTTCTCTGTGTTGTTTGTTTTGTGCTCTTTGGTATTTCGTCGAAACTGCAGGAAATCTCCGCAGCGCCCGACTGCGTCGGGTAGCGGCTCGAGCGGACGGCTGCCGGAACAGGCGAGAGGTGCCCGGCCACGACAAGCGTGCGGGCTTGCGAGGCGATGGAGGCCGCAGTGTTCCGCAGCGTGGAACCACATCGACGCGTGTCGTTGTTACATATTCTTGATTGGACGAAACGAACTCCAGGGGCCTTTGATATTGCGCACGCATCACGATCACACACCCGCTCGAACCAGCCGCGAAGCACCGCCTCCGGACCTGTCGATACGCTCAAGAAACGAGCTATGGTAGGAATTTGCCGCAGGCTGCCTTTGGCCCACTCTGAGGAGGACACGACACAAGTCGCGTTCATCATGCTTCCCGACCGTGGTAGCGATCCGCACGATGACTTCAGGCACGCTACGTCGGCAGCGTCGGCTCCGGGCCAGAGAAATGATGACACTATTGAAGGGGTTGCTCGGAGAAGCTCGGAGAAGCTCGGGCGGTCCGGATCCTCAGTCTGGCAGTTCAACCACGAGCATCCGCACAGCGCAATCCGCTTCGTCACACCGGCGGATGGTCACCAAAGCCTCGGGCGGCCCCGCGCCATCCCCTGCCATCCCCTGCCATCCCCTACCATCCCCTACCATCCCCTACCATCCCCACCGAGCCTACTCGAAGCCGAGGAATCGCCCGCCTTGGTACACCAGTAGCGCCATCACGTACGCGATGCTCGTCATGCTCAAGAACATGAACACGGGCCAACGCCACGAGCACGTCTCCCGTCGTACGACGGCCAAAGTGGACATGCACTGACACGCATAGACGAAGAAGACCATGAGGGCCAGCCCCTTGAGCGGCGTGTAGCGGCGCTTCCCGGTCTTGGGGTCCTTCGCGTTGCGGAAGGTCTCTCGCAGGGGGGTCTCGTCTTGTTCGACGTTTTCGATGCCGTACACCAAGCCAAGGGTCGAGATGAGCACTTCTCGGGCCGCAAAGCTGCCGATCAGGCCGATGCCGATGCGCCAGTCTTGGCCGATGGGCTCGAGCGCAGGCTCGAGCAGCTTGCCGGCTCGACCGGCCACCGAGTATTCGATGGCGGTCTCACCTTCGGCAAGCTGGTGAGGCTCCACCCGCGGGAAGGTGAGCAGGCCCCACAGCACGATGGTCACCGCCAAGATAATGGTCCCGGCGTCGCGTACGAAGTCCAGCGTGCGATCATAGACACGCATCAGCACACTGCGCAGTCGCGGCCGACGATACGGCGGGAGCTCGAGCACGAACGGAGGCGTGGGACCGCGGAGGATGGTTCGCTTACAAACGATGCCGACCGCCAGCGCCGAGCCGGTGGACAATAGATACATGGACAGCAGAAGCAGACCCCCGACCGTAAAGGGCCCCAGCACCCGTACATCGGCGTCGAATAGAGCGGCGATGATCAACGCGTACACTGGAAGCCGTGCACTGCAGCTCATGTACGGGATCATCAAGATGGTGACAACCCGGTCGCGGAACCCCACGATGGTTCGCGTGCTCATGATGGCCGGGATCGAACAGGCGTAGCCGCTAAGCAAGGGTACGAATGCCTTGCCCGAAAGGCCCGACTTGGCCATCAGTCGGTCGATCAAAAATGCGGCGCGTGCGAGATAGCCCGAGTCCTCCAACAGACCGATGACCAGGAAAAGCAAGGCGATCTGAGGAACGAATACGATCACGTTGCCGACCCCGGCAATCACACCGTCGGTGAGCAGGTCGGTGAACAGCCCGGCAGCGAAGGTGGCTCGAACACCCACAGTCAGCGCCCCCACACCGGCCTCGATCAGTCCGACCAACGGGTCGGACCACGTAAAAAGCAGCTGGAACAGCACCGCCATGACGCCGATAAAGGTCACAAAACCCCACACCGGGTGAGTGAGCAGGCGATCGATCTTCTCCGAGCGCGCCATCGCTGGCGCATCGCCGGCACGCGTCGTAGCGGGCAACGTACCCGCCAAAATCTCATCGACCCGTGCGTAGCGAAGCGCCACGAGCTGCTGCACCGCCGCCTCACAGCGCGCGGCGCCCAGACTATCGAGGACGCGCTGCTCCCCATCGGCGCAGCGCAGCGAAGCCGCTCCGGCAACATGGGCACTGAGCAGCCACCGCGCCCGCGCCCGATCTTCGACCTTTGCAGCCTGGGCGAAGCGCCTCTCCGCCTCCACAAGTTCCCCCAGATCCGGCGTCGCGTCCACAATGCGGCGGCCGCAAGGCTGCTCGAGCGCGTCGAAGAGAGCGTCGACCACAGCCCGGCTCCCCTCACCGCTGCGAGCTATAGTGGGCAGCACGGGCACGCCCAACATCTTGGATAGCCCAGCAGCGTTCACGGCCATGCCGCTCTCCCGCGCGAGGTCCACCATGTTGAGCGCGACCACACAAGAAAGACCAAGCTCACGAATCTGCAACACGAGGTAGAGGTTCCGAGCGAGATTCGTCGCATCGACGACCACGACCACCGCATCCGGCCGATCGTCCCCCGACAGCACGCCAAACGCGAGGGCTTCGTCCTCGGAGAGCGCAGTCGTCGAGTAGATTCCAGGCAAATCAATGGCCGTCATCGGCCGATCTGAAGTCAACTCGCTTCCTACGCGACCTTTGCGAACTTCGACCGTGATCCCTGGATAATTTCCCACCGAGTAGCGCGAGTGGGTCAGATGATTGAACAAGCTCGTCTTGCCGACATTTGGATTGCCGACGATAGCGACGCGACAATCGTGCATGACTACCGATCCGGCTCAATGCGCACGAGTCGAGCCTCGGAGCGCCGCAACGACAAGTGGTACCCCCGAATACGAAACTCCAAAGGGTCACCGAAAGGCGCCCGTTTGATGAGCGTGATCTCAGTACCGGGCACCAAACCCATTTCCAACAGCCGCACCGTCAGGCCCGCCGCCGAGTCCACGGCGTGCACGCGCGCCCGCGCGCCGATCTCAAGATCACAAAGACCCCGGTGGACAGTGGTACGCGCAGTCGCTGGTATCGTGCCGTGCAATTGAAAATCGTTTTCAAGAACCTGATACCATGGCGCCATTTGCGCGACAAGCGAAGTGCGAGGGTCCAGGCCGCACGAAAGCCCCGCCAACGGCCGACAGCACGAAAACAGCCACGAAAACAGCCACGGCGCGAAAACATTGCGCTCGGCCCAGTCCGCCTCGGTACCGCGCGCCAGGCTGGGACCCCACCGCGAACCCCACACCGATTCACCTCTGGATGCCTTCGCTACTGACTTCGAACTGATACTCCAAAATCGGATACGCGCAGCGCAGGGTCGCGGGGATGTCGGCCGCCTGCGCGGTGGGTCGACCCTTCTTCCGCGCACGCTTGCCCTTCTTCCGCCCCAACTCGCCCACCGAGCAGGCTTGCACGGTGTACGTGCCGGCCATGGTGGTGGCGCTCGCCGGCAAACGAACCTTGCCCTCCTTTCCGACGGTACGGACGGCCGAAGTATGGATGTTCTTGCCCGCCGGGTCGAAGAAACAAATCCGCACACCGTGGAAAATCCGAGCCCCCATACGCGATTTCTTCTTTGGCGCATAGTAGTTGCGCTCGAACCAGTGCATAGAAAGCTGCACGTCTTCGTCGTCGTCGAACTCGAATCGCTCGTTATTCTTCCCTGCAGTTTTCCCCGCCGTGAGGACGCTATAGTCCAATAGCTGTGGGCGAGGGTTTTCTTGGTAGCTACGCCGCTGTTTTGCTGGTTTCCTGGTGGCGACCGGCGCGCGAGTCCGCGGCTGCTGAAGTAGGGTAAGGGTATCCCCAGCGCACGGATCGTGGTCGCGGAGGTCTTCTGCGTAGAACACTTGGTTGATACGGCCGCGGTTGATCAACTGGTACTCACCCGAGATGCGACGATTGGAAGGCCCATTCCACTGCCTCCCATTTTTATGTTTCGCTATCCAGCGCGTAAAAACGGTTCGCTCAAAAATGGCGCGTTCGTCGATATAATCTTCGATAAAACGATGTGCGTCGATCTCCCGCACGTTAAAACGTACCACCGCTTGTTCTTCGCTCGTATACGCACAACCCAGGTCCCAAGCCCGCTCATGGGTGTTGTAGTCCCAGCAATCGCACCTTTTCCCGTTCCTCCGTCGAAACTTCGGTTTTTTGCACTTGGGGTTTCCGCCATGCTTGATCTCGTAGTTGAGCGGTGAGGCCCGTTTGGTTCGGCGGCCGGATCGCACAGCACCGAAACCGAACTTGAGCCAACTCTTGCCGCCTTCCTCATGGGCTCGCAGACGTTGTGCATAGCTGCCACATTCCTCGAAAAACAGCCCAAGATCGCCCTCGAAACGAGGATCCAAAGGATCACAGGATACGGGATGGCGCGCCTGCAAATACCCTGCTCGATACCAGGGACGCCGAATCATGCGGGTATCGACAACCGCGAACTCTCGCCCCTCATTGAGGACGTGCTGGCTGTAGAACATCGGGAAGCACTTACCATCACCAAGAGTCAGATACACGCCACCAGGCGGCACGGTACGCGTCACAGCCTCCGCATACTCGGCGCCACCGGCTGGCAAACGGGCGTAATGTAGCCCTCTCGAAACGATGACGGTGCCATAAACTGCGGCGACAACACCGAGCACCGTGAGCGACAGGCCCGGATACCGAGCAGCCCTCGCGCCGATACCGGAACGTCGAAGTCCCACGCCTGCGACCATCAACCCGACGAACGCGAGACCTGCCAACGGATAGACCATCATCAGGTCGGACGCCGCGGGCAAACCGGCCGGCCGGGGTCGCGCGTGGTGCCCGTAGTAATAGAGCACCCCGGCCACAAACGAGAGGCACAGCGCACCAAGGGCGCACCACGCGAACAGCGAGCGCCCCCCCACGCGGTAGCAACCCCGGCGAGCCAGCCACCACACACCCACCCCCAACACCATCGCCGCGACAACGGTTGCAGGAAGGTAGTAGTTGCGAAAGTCACCGACTTTGTACTGCGCACCGTGGTAAAGATTCAATGCGGCATACGAAAGCAGAAACAAGGCGTACGGCCAGGCACGCCGGGCAAGGACCATCAACCCCACGGCCCAGGCGAGCGTGGCACCCACGAGATACTGTTTGACAAACATGGTGGGCATCGCACCCACGCGTTTGTCGAAATCCTTGAAACTCGGGCCTTTCATGTAGCCGCGGTACTGCTTGCCCGTCACATGGTCGTAGAGGCTGTTCCAATCGTGAACGGCACCCCACGACACCCCGGTTGTCGTATCGTTCGCCCACAAGAAATAGCCATAGGAGAGTAGGGGCAACCCCCCGACGAGGCAGCCAGCCCACACCACCCACCAGTGCCGAAACTCGGTGGTTGCGAGGAAACTGCGTGCACCGAAACGACGCACGAGCCACACGAGGGGGAAGGCGAGCCACGCCCCCAACAGGAACGGCCGCCGCAGCAATAGATACAAGCCGGCCGCCGGCAGCATGTACACCATCGTCACGTGGTGCGCGAGTCCGAGGCCCATGGGCATCGCCGCGAACAGGATGTACTTGGAAGCGCGTGTCACCTCGAATCGTGTCCAGTAATAGAGCGCCCAGCTCACCAGAAACACATGGGCCGCATACACCTCGGGGATCCGGATTTGCTCCCAAAGCAGGGGACAGCAGCCAAAGAGAACCCCGGCCAAGATCCCCGCGAGATCAGCCTCCCAGCTCGCTCGCCCCGAGACAAAGGTGGCAGGCTGCGCATGCCTCTCGTCCACGCGCGGCCACAGTCGCGTCAACGACCGCGCCGGTGGCGGTAACGCCCCTTGGAGGCGCAGCGCAATGGTGCGCACCACGAGCGCGACAAACACCGACGCACCAGCGGCGAAAGAAGCGTTCATCAGCTCGATTTTGATCACGGCCTCTACAGGGAGCGGCAGCCAAGTGAACGCGTGGGCGACAAGCGTGAACAACGGATAGCCGGTCGGGTGGATCACGCCCAACGCCACCACCGCCGCCGCGATCTCGGGGCCATCGGACGGCGTGACACCCGGGGCCACGGTCAGAGCATGTGCGGCGAACTGCAACAACACCGCGACGAACAATCCGCGACGAAATAGCCGCGAGTGCGTCGCGCGAGACAGCTGAGGAGCCGATTTCGGCATGGCGCGCAACATAGCGACAACTGGCCGCACGACGCAACGCATGCCAGCTCGGCGGCCCGAAGGTGTCCATCCGGCGCAGCGCACAGGCGCATGCCCTCGTGCCTCCGACACGGTAGGTCTCGATCCGACTTGACGGGCTGCCGATCGCGCATCTAAGCTGCTCGCCGCATGCGTCTGGCAAGGCAGCCCGACCCGGGCAGCCACCGCACGGAGGACGATACCCTCGCCACCGCCACGCGGGAGCGCCCGAACGACGGATCGGGCGCAGCGGAGTCACCTTGAAGCTGATCATCCAGATCCCGTGCCTCAACGAGCGTGATCACATCACGGCCACGTTCGCAGATCTACCGCGGCGCATCGACGGCATCGACACCATCGAAACACTGGTGATCGACGACGGCAGCACCGACGACACTTCCCAGGTAGCCGAAGCGCTCGGCGTGCACCATATCGTGCGTTTCCCCGAAAACCGCGGGCTCGCAGCCGCCTACACCGCCGGACTCGACGCATCCTTTCGCCTCGGTGCAGACATCGTCGTCAACACCGACGCCGATAATCAGTACAAAGGAGCAGATATCGCGCGACTGGTGGCTCCGCTGGTGGCGGGACGCGCCGACATGACGGTGGGCGACCGCAACACCGACGCCCAGCCGCATTTCTCGTTCATGAAACGGCTGCTACAGCGTTGGGGATCGGCTGCGGTACGTCGTGCTTCCGGTACGAACGTACGCGATTCGACCAGCGGATTCCGAGCGCTGGGGCGAAAGGCCCTGACACAACTGTTCGTACACAATCAGTTCAGCTACACCTTGGAGCAGATCATCCAAGCTGGGCAGCTGGGCCTGACCATCGTCAATGTAGATATCCGCACCAACCCCAAGACACGCGAATCCCGCCTCTTTCGCTCTATCCCGCAGTACCTAAGCCGTAACGGGCCCGTCATTCTCCGTGCCTACAGCATGTACCACCCCGGCCGCACCTTCGGCCTTGTGGCCACGCTCCTTCTCGTCTTCGGCTTGTCCCTTATGGGTCGCTTCGGCTACTACTATCTACAGAACCCGGACCTGAGCTCACATATGCAATCGCTGCAGGTCGCGGTGGGTGCCGTGATCCTGAGCTTCATCGTGATTTTGATGACGTTCATGGCCGAGCTCATGGCGACGAACCGGCGGCTCTGCGAAGAGATCATGGTCCGGACCCGAAGGATCGACCAGCAACTCGCGGCTGTACAGCGGGCCGCCGACCAACCGGTCGACGGTGTCCACAGCACCGGCGCCCAGCCGTGGATCACCAAGGGAGCTTGACCATGGCGGATGGGATTGTCGGGAACCACTTCGACAAATACGACACAACCAACCCCATCGAACGCAACCTGACCCAACGTTTCTTACGCACGGTTGGCTCTCTCTACGCGTCGCAGCAAGCGAGTACCGCGCTCGAGGTGGGCTGCGGCGAAGGCCGGCTCGCCGACCACCTGGTTCGCCACCACCACCGACCGCAGCGTTTCGTCGCCTGCGACTTGAGCCTGGAGAAGCGCGCCGAGGGACTGGATGCCGATATTATCTTCCGCGAGTCTTCGATATACGCGTTGCCCGACGCCGACGATAGTTTCGACTTGGTCCTGTGCTGCGAGGTGCTCGAACACCTTGAAGAGCCCGCCAAAGGCCTCGCTGAACTCACTCGGGTGGCACGCAAGGCAGTCTTGATCAGCACCCCCCGAGAGCCGCTGTGGCGTTTCCTCAACATGGCGCGCGGAAAGTATTGGGCGAACCTTGGCAACACACCCGACCATGTACAGCACTTCAGCAAGCGCGCGCTGATCGGGCTTGCTGCCACCGAGCTGGAGGTGTTGGAAACCCGCACGCCCGTGCCATGGACCGTGGTGTTGGGGCGACCGCGCGAACAGCCACGCCATGTTGCCCGCTAGGCGCCCCGGCGTGCCCGCAGCGGACGCAGCGACGAACAGGCGGCCCGCCCGCCTCAGTTCCGCGTTTCCGAGGTCTCCTGGTGCACGTGAGTTCCTGCGCCTCGCCATCGCCGGCACCGTGATCGCTGGCGTGGTTGCCGCCATCGTTGTGCCACACGTGAAAGCGCGCTGGTATCTCTCCCCCGACGCCATCGAGCACCTCTCTATCGCCCGTCAGTGGGTAGATGGATCTGGTTTCTTCAATGGCGTCCGCTCCTACTTCTTTCTTGAACACAAGCTTCCGATCCCAGGCATCGCCGTTCGGGCACCGGGGATCTCCGTGCTGCTTGCGATCCCCATGGCGCTCGGCGCCACGCTCAACGGCGTGCTCCTCTTCCACTGCTTGGCGGCCAGTGTCATCGCTGGCGCGGGGGTACTCGCCGCCCGGACCGTCGCCTCCTTTTGGGCTGCCGTAGCCGGCGCGATGGCCATTGCCTTGTCGCCAGCATGGCTCAACCTCTCCCGCTACGTCTGGAGTGAAGCGCTCTCGTTCGGGTGTTTTATCGCCATCCTTCTCTCGGCACGCGGCGTACTGCGCAGCCACACAGGCGCGGTCCTCTGCGGGATGGTGTGCGTGATCGCATGGCTCGCGCGCCCGCAGTTCGCGGCGATGCCCATCGCACTCGCCGCTGCCACCCTGCTCGAACTCGGCTTGCGCCGCGGGCTACGACATACGCCACTGTGGTCCTTCCTCGCCACCTTCCTCGCCACGCAGATGCTCGTTCGCCAGATCACGGTGGGCCTCACGGGCCTGACCCCCTATCAAGGCTACGGGATGACGACCCAAATCTTCGGGTCGGGAGATCTTTTCTACTATCAGCGAGAATTTGCGGGGACAACAGCCTTCCTCCGCTCACAGAGCGCACGAGTATGGGAAGTCGTACTCGCCCGCCCGGGCGAACTCGGTCGGACGCTTTTCCTCGAGAGCGGATTTCATTGGGTGGGTTGGCTCGGGCTGCCGGCGACGGTCTATTGTATCTTCGGGCGGAGGCAGAAATGCCCCCACATTCTCGCCCAGGCTCAAGGCCAAGATCGAAGCCAAAACCAAAACCACCAGCACGACCCGAACCCGCCCCGAGCTCGAGGGGGCCTCGAGCGCAGGCTCCTCGGGCTCGCCGTATTCGGCTATTCTGCCGTGATCATCCTGAACTACTCGGCATACGATCCCAAACGCTACCCTCTGATCGTCGCTGCAGCGGGATGGTTGTGTACGGTGGCCATGCTCTCCGACGCTGCCAACTGGCTGTCGCTCCGGTGGACACCCCGATCCGCCCGCGCGCGCATCTGTAGCGTGTTGCCGTTTGCATGCGTCGCGGGCCTGGTGGCGACCACGACGCTAGGCGACACCCTTCGCGTTCGAAACGACGCTCTGATCGAGAGCGCCGCACATGACACGAGGCAGACCTACCGCGCCCAAGATGCTAGCTTTCGCCGCTTCTGCCACGACATGACCCGCGGCGTCCCTGTTGCGGTATCGCGCAACCTCATGTGGGCGATGCACTTGTGGTGCGGAAACCCCGGCGTCAATCTACCCTTCGATCTCCGCGATGAGAAGTGGCAGAAACGATTCATCGAAGAGGAGGGCATCCACTACATCATCGCCCGGGATCGGAAGAAGCCCTTCCGGTGGTTGATAAAGTCCAAGCTCGTACAAAAGGTGCGGCGACAAGGCGCCTACACCTTGTACCGTGTACGCGCACCGACTGACCCCGCAACCCTGTGGACCCCTGCACCACCCATCGTCTGCATCGGCCACTCCGACGACTGCGCACGAGCGCAGCCGTTTGACGGCGAGTAACGGGAACGGTGCGCCGGTCAACGGCCACCTCCAGGAATCCGGATCGTCGGAAAGATCGATTGACTCGTTGGAAGGATCGACTGGCTCGTTGGGTGGATTTGTGCTTCAGATTGCAGGTGCCTGATTCAGGCGGCGCTGCGTCGCATGGCGCATGCTGGCCTCCATGATCGTACGTGATCGATCGCAATCGAGACACGTAGGCTAGGAGTCGGGCCGACACATGTACCCACTCACCCGGCGCCACTTCCTTCAACCGGGCCGCAGTATCGCCCATCTCGAACAACACGGAAAGCGAAAGCTTGGTCGTGCCCACCGACGCTTCGCCTTCGACCGAACACCATGCCCGCTTACGAACGATCCGTAGGTGAACGTCGCTGGGTTCGATGGGGCCGAGCACCCGCAACGGGGGCCCGCACCACTCGACCTGCAGCCGATAGGTGATCGTCGTGATCAAGGTCACCCATGCGGATGGCCACAACTACACACCACGCGATACCCATCCTCGTTACCAGGCAGGTCGAGCTGGATGACGACGCACTGTTGCTCGGCGCCCACACCCCACGATCGTAGCGAAGTGCCCGCGTTTCGGGGTTGAACGCCAGGTGGCGAACGTCGAGCTCCTGTGCTCGCCGGCGATCGAGCTGTCGAACTGTCGCGCAGGTCGCGCAGGATCGCTCCGACGCTGACGTAGGCTCAGGGGGCGGGGCATTCCCTTGACCTGGGGAGCGGACAAAAGCGAGTTCGCGTGCCCCCGCACCCCGCCAGGTGGGGGGTGTTTCGTGTCAACGCGCTCTGGATTTCCTGGACACGGGACATTCGCCGAACAACACTCGCCTCCGCGCCGCCTGGCTCCGCGCCGCCTGGCTCCGCGCCGCCTGGCTCCGTGCCTCCGTGCCCCGATTGGGGGGCCCTGAGTTGGGCACATTCCTAGCCAACCGCCGACACCACTGCGGGGAGGCCGAAATGCTTGCCCCGCGACAACACTCGATTCATGCACGAACAGCAGAGAACGACGTTGTTGCAGCGCACGGCCTTCGTATTCGTCCTATCCATAGGACTGGCACTCTGCCTGCTCGGTATCCAGTTCCCGCCGCACTACGGCCCCGATCAGGAGCCCTCGGTAGGCCGAGCCCTCGCTCATTTGCGTGGCGATCTAAATCCCAATTTTTTCCGTTACCCGAGCTTTTACCCCTATCTTGTCGCTAGCGTCTACTGGATCTTGGGCACCATCGCCGACTACCCTGGGCCGATAGCCAGCGCCAGTGCGACCGACACCTATTTCTTCATCGCTCGGTACGTCACAGTCTTCACATCGTTTGTCACCATCGTCTTGACGTACCTCATAGGTCGCCGGATCGATGGCCCTTGGTGTGGGATTGTGGCTGCCCTGCTGCTCTCGCTCACGTCGCTCAACATCCGCAACGGTCACTTCGCCAACGTCGACGTGCCTTCGACATGTTTTATGGTTGTCGCGGCGTATGGTGCTTTTCGGGTGCTATTAGACGCGAGGTTCCGCTGGAGATGGTGCGTGGCATCCGCCATGGCGGCTGGATTGGCGGCTGGAACAAAGTATCCGGCCGGGATAGCTATTTTTCTTCCCCTCCTCGCAGTCTCTCTATTCGCGCGAGCGCAACAAGGGGGCACCTTCGGGATGCTTGGCGCCAGAAGATACTGGGCGGCTATCCTGGCCATCGGTCTATGCTCCTTCGCTACCTTTATTGGTTCGTCGCCGTATATCCTTTCGGAGTTCCCCAGCTTCACGAAGGACCTGTTGTTCGAGATCGAGCACGCACGCAAGGGACACTACGGTTTCGACACCGCCCCCGATGGTTTTCAGTACACGCGCGGGGTGTATCTGCTGGTCGCTGGGCTCCCCTTCTCCTTGGGCCTACCGTTCTATTTGCTGTCCCTGGCGGGTCTGGGCTTGGCCTCCTACCGCAGAGATCCCGCCGACAAGCTCGCACTTGCCTTCATCATCGTATTTTATCTCATCACGGGTTTCGGAAAGACCGTGAAGCTCAACTACCTGGTACCGCTCAGCCCGTTTCTTGCGCTTGCCGCAGCCCGAGTTGTCGCCGCGGGGCTGAGAAGCGGGAGGCCAAAAATGCGCGCGGCTACCCAGACTGTGGTGGCCACAGTTGTCCTATACACAGCCGTGTACGGCTGGACCACCGCGCGCCAGTTTGTGACCGATCCCAGGGTACGGGCCGCCGGCGAGTTGAAGCACTTGTTTCCACAACAGGGCACCACCATCGCGCTCCCCGGCAGCTCCAACTATTTCCCCAAACTTGATCGAGCACATTTCAAGGTCAAACGATGTCGAAAGGGTCGCTTCGACGTACGCAAATTGATCGCGTGTAACACAGACGTGATGATGGTGTCCAGCATGTTGCACTCGAGATCTCTGCGAGATCCCGACCTGCACCCGGGGCGATTTTCCGCATACCAGAAACTACTATCGGGCGCGACGCCCTACGAGCAGGTTGCCGTGTTCGAAAATGAGTTCCTCAACAAGGAGTTGTACATGCGACTTGATCCGATGTTCGAGAGCTATCGATTCGCGCCGACCATTATTGTCTTCAGAAAGAAACAGCGCTCGACGGCCGATACGCCGCCTGGCAGCTCGCCTTGAGTCGATCGAGACCCCGCGGCGCCAGGGGACGATCGACGCCGGCACGCGGGTGTTCATCGCTAGTAGATCCGACTCGGGAGGCACATGCGCCTCCCTTCATGGTTTCTCTCCACTTCCCGATGTTCCCTGTGTGCCCAACGGCACACTTATATGGGTACCCGTATGGACAAGGCAGGCAGGCAACCGCGAACGCGGTGAGGAGGGTGTGCGCCGCCTCGCGGGCGAGGAGCGAAGCGGTTGGGCGGTCAGGCGCCGGGTGTCCGCTGGAACCGCGATCAGCGCGGCCGGCGCAAGGCTCGCCGGCGGCAGTCACCGGCGGGGCGGCCGACATTCTGGACAACTACAGTGATCGGGAAGTCCGGCCATGCCCATCGGCACGTCGACACGTCGACAGCGAGCGCCGAAGATGCGATCCAGGAGGTGATGGGACACCTACCAGCTTCCCCGCCGCTGCCAGGGTCACGCCTGTCCGCCCCCCTGTCCGTCTCCATCCCCACGCCGACCCCCTCATGCCGCGCCAGCCCTTTCGCCTCGCTATCCCCCCCCCACCGCATGTTGACGTCCCTGCTGGTCCTCTGCTGCGCCGCTGGGTTGGCGGTGGCCTGCGAGAGCACAGACCCACAAGACGATATCTCCAACTCGCCACGGGGCAACATTCTTCTGACTGACGCCAACAACTACCGCAGCACCAGCAGCTTGGACATCCCGAAACTGACAACGATTTCCGCGTCCGATCTGGACATCTGCTGGGCGGATCTTACCGACGATATTCAGTGCCACGATGTCCAGCCAACGGTGGACGTCGACAATGTCGCCATGCTGCGAGTCCTTCACCTCGACGAGGCAGAGGTCGAAGCGAAGCTCGCCAATGGTGACCTTGCGCAATCCGAAATCGACGGTTATCTCGACTACAACACGGCCGAACATGCGTCCACGTGCATTAAGCTGTCTGACATGACGCTATTCGGTACGCCGATCGACGTGGAAGAGGAGTATGTAGAAACGGCGGACCGGACCTACCTGCTGCTCTTCACCCAAGGCACCACCCCGGGTGTGGGCGCACTCAATATGATGTTCGTGGAACCCTCTGCCACATCCGCCACCACGGAGGTCCGCGTCGGCCCGGGCTGTGGGGTGCTCGACTTCGCCGCCGACCTCTCCACCCTCACCCCTGCCCCGATACCCAAAGAGGGGCCATGGGTGGTGGACTGGCGCGATGTAACGACGGATGGGCAAGGCCGCCCCATCGACCCACGCGATATCGATGGCATCATGATCGGTTTCTACGAGGGGATGAACCTCGTCCAGTTGCAAGACCGCATCTTGGACCTGGAAGAGATGGCGACCACACTTTGGCGGCTCAGCTTGCCCGAAGTGAGCAGTACGGCCAACATCGGCCGCGCGGTGAATCAGGCGGACGGCACCGCCTTCGCGGGATTCGAGGCAGGGGAGGGACTTTGGATCATGGGCCTCATGTGTGACTTGTGTCAAAACCCGGCGCCGCTGCTTCTCACCATTTTCGAGCCCGCGCCACGAAGTGCACCATGAATCGCGTGATGCTTGACTGGCGCCTACTACCGCTCCCCTTGATTTTGGCGTGCGGACAACCCGACGTAGCACCGCCGGAAAACATCGTAGCCCAACTCAGCACCGACATTGTAACGGTCGTGCATGTGACCTGGACGACCTCCGAGCCCAGCGTTGGGTACGTCCAATTCGGCCGCACGGAGGACATGGATGGCCGAACCCCCCTCGAGGCCGAGCCGCGAACCAATCACAGCGCCACTCTTTTGGGCCTGACCTCCGACACGCAGATTCACTACCGCGTCGTCACTTGGGACGGCGAGGACGCGGCGGCGAGCGGCCGCGGGACGCTACGCACTGGCAAGCTCCCGCTTGCGCTGCCGACCATCGTCAAGACGGGTACCGGCCACGACTCATACACCATCGTCCCGCTGCTCGGGGCGACAACCGCCGTTGCGATCTTGGATGGCGAGGGGCGATATGTCTGGTACCGCAGCGACGATCGTGACCTCGACATCTATCGCGCCCGGATCTCACGTGATGGGAACAGTATCCTCTACAACGCCGCCAGCGTATCTGGCGACCTCGCAGACAACTCGGAGATTGTTCGCGTGCCACTCGACGGAAGTCAGGTCACATCGACCCCCGTCCCCTTGTTGGCCCACGATTTCGTAGAGCTTCCAGACGGCACGCTCGGCGCCATCGCGGTGGAATATCGTGATTTCGAAGGCGCGCCGCTGCGTGGAGACAAAATCATCGAAGTCGCCGCCGATGGCACCCAAACCGTCATTTGGACCAGCTGGGACTGTTTCGACCCCACGGTCGATCAGGGGGACGACATGATCAGTCACGGTTGGACCTTCGCCAACGCCCTCGACTACGACCCGCAAGACCAAGCTTACTACATCGGCATGCGCAATTTTAGTAGCATCGCTAAAATCGATCGGGCCACAGGCGCGTGTTTGTGGGTACTAGGTAGCACCGCGGCCACCATCACTTTCGACGACGCTGCACCGCGCTTTTTGCATCAGCACCAGTTCGAGGTCCGCGGCGATCGTATCCTGATATTTGACAACGACGGTAGTCCCGCCATGGAATCACGTGTCCTTGAGTATTCCCTAGACCTACAGAATGGGGTGGCGAACCACGTATGGAGCTACCTCTCCGACCCCACGGTATTCAGTTTCGTGCTCGGCGAGCCCACACGATTGGACAATGGCGATACGTTGATCAACTGGTCGGCCGCGGGGCAGATCGAGCGCGTCACCCCAGATGGTGAGTCGAGATGGAAAATCAACACACCGGCGGGTTACGCCTTCGGATTCCATACCCTAGCGAAGACCATGTACCCACGGCCGACTCCCAACTAGGCGGCCGTATGGCCCGTATGGCCCGTATGGCCCGTATGGCCCGTATGGCCCGTATGGCCCGTCACCGGGTCCTCTCCCGCTGCCTGCCTTGCCTGCTCGCCCTTCTCGCTTGTATCCACAGCGTACGCGCAGCCGCTGGCGGATACTATTGGGGTGCTAAGGGCGCCCGCGCCCTTGGCCGAGCGGGCGCCGCCACGGCTCGTGCAGACGATTTTTCAGCGGTAATGCTCAACCCCGCCGGGCTGGCGCGGGTCGGCACAACCTTGCTGCAACTCGGCAATCGCGTTTCCTACAATCGACAGGTCTATACGCGTATGCCCACTTTGGACTGGAGCGATCTCGACCAGGGCGTCCCCCGATACGTGGAGTTCGACCCGGTCCACAACAACCTCCCGTGGCAGCCCCTCGACCCCATGATGGGCGTAGTGTCGAACCTCGGGCTACGGCACTGGGGTTTTGCCCTCGGTGTACAGGCTCCCGCGGGCGTGGCCAAACAGCGTTTCCCGGCCAGCGGTGGCCAACGCTATATGATGCTGACCCGTGAGGCGCAGTTCCTCTACTACACGGCTTCGGTGGCCTGGAAGCTGCGTGACATCGTCGGAGTCGGCGCGACCTTCCAATGGATCCACGTACCCACGCTTCGCTACGAGCTTGTGGTGGACGCGACCCAGTTCCCTGGCCATGTGAACCCGGTATCGAGCGAGCTCGACATGCGGGCGAGCATCGAAAGCGCAGATCCCTTCACGGCCAACGCGATTCTCGGCATCTGGTACCGCCCGTTGGCCGCGTTCGAGTTGGCGGCGTCCGGCCAACTCGTGCCCGCGCAGGTCAAGGCCCATGGGTCACTGAGGATCGAGCCCGTCTCCACGGAAATCGACGACGACGTCGTGCTGACCCGCGATGGCAAGGCGGCCGACGACGTGACGCTCACCATGCCTCTACCTTTGTCGGCACGGGTGGGGGTGCGCTATATCCACAATGTCCATCACCGGGAGCGATTCGACCTCGAGCTCGACCTCACCTACGAGACTTGGTCGGTCGTCCAGGCCCTCATCATGGACGGTAACGGCCTCGAAGGCGAGCTTCTCGGTCAGCGACTGGACGTGGGCCGCATCGCCATCGACAAAAATTGGCGCGACACGATCGGTGTACGGGTAGGTGGCGACTTCAGTCTTCTTCCCCAACGCCTCACACTACGCGCGGGCATTTCGTACGAGAGCGCAGCTTCGAAACCAGCCTACGCGAACGTCGACTTTCTCGGTGCGCGGCAGCTGGGTGCCAGCGTTGGCCTGTCGGTATACCTCCGCGGGCTCGAGCTCGCACTCGCCTACTCCCACCGAAGACAGCCCGCTCTACGGGTGCGAGAGAGCGAGTCCAGCGTGTATCAGGTCGTCCCGGGGAGTCAATGTCGACCTCCGTATGCGGACCCGCTGACCTGCAACGAGCACTATCCCGGCAAGCCGTCGGCGCCCGCGAACGCAGGCACCTACGAAGCGGCCTATCACCACGCCTCCCTTGGCGTGATCTACCGATTCTAGCTCCCAATGCTAGGGGGTGTCCCTGAAGTGGATGAAAACCTCAATTGTTTCGATCACTTCGCACCGGTCCGATCTGGGTGTGGAGGGCGTGACCTTCCGCGGCCCTTCGGGACATGGAAGACGATCTACAACCGCTTTTCATCGGTGGTCCTTGCAGGACCGTTGGGGAGGACTGCTCCGAACATTGGGATGCAATGACGAGGAGGTCGTGATGCTCGATGCTACGGTCGTAGCCGCGCATCAAGATTCGAGTAGCGGACGAACCCAGAGATCGACGCAGCGCAGATCACGTCATGCATGTCCACGTCGAAATCCGCGAAGACGATTGTCAGGACCGCTGTTTCAGGGGTTCGCAATTTTCAGGCACGCGCGCAATCGCACGACACTGACCCACCCATTCGCACACTTCACAGCCATGAGCGCTATCCGACGCCGCTCACGCTCGTTAGGAACCATTCTAATTGGGAACCATGCTAATTGGGAACCATGCTAATTGGGAACCATGCTAATTGGGAACCATGCTAGTCAAGAGCGCGCTCGGTGTCATCGCAATGCTCGAGGTGGACACGGTTCGAAGGTTTTCCGTGAAAGGCGTCCGGTCGCGTGTATCGAACAACCGCCGCCCCACCGCGGGTCACAGCATCCGGTCCTGTCT
Source organism: Nannocystaceae bacterium (assembly GCA_036479215.1). Taxonomy (GTDB): domain Bacteria; phylum Myxococcota_A; class Polyangia; order Nannocystales; family Nannocystaceae; genus FL481. Next base: position 36,477 of record JAZGFE010000196.1, read on the forward strand.
GCTCATGCTCGGGCTGTCTGGCGTAGGAGGCTGCGGCGACAGCCCGATTTCCGGCGCGGCCTCCGGCGAGACGGATGGAACATCAGACGCATCCCAAAATGCAGCGGGGGGAGATTCGACCGGTGGAGGGGGTGAAGGAAGCGAGGGCGATGAGAGCGACGAGGGTGCCGCAGGCAACGAGGGCAACGAGGGCAACGGGGGCAACGGGGCAACGGGGCAACGAGGGCGGCGAAGCGCAACCATCCGAGAGCGCCCCAGCAAGCGGGTCGGACACGCAGACAGGGGAGACGAGTGATGACTCGCTCATCGTTCCCTCGGGCACGGGCGACACAGCGGACGGGAGCAGCGCTTCGGGAACGGGAGCCGGCGGCAACGGTAGCGACCCGAGCACACCGGATGGCGGCTCGGATACGCATGACGGTACCTCGGACGCGGACGATGCCGTCGCTCCTTGCGAGCACCCGGAGATCATGTGCGACGGCTACTGCATCGACCCGCCGAGCACCGAGGACTATTGCGGGGCCAGCGAAGACTGTGCCGGAGTCGATAGTGGAGTCCACTGCGCGACGAATCAGCGCTGTGAGGCCGGAAACTGCATCGGCATCGCGTCCGGTTGGACGCCCGCGCGGATCCTGTCACACGACCTGGATCTCACGCTCGCGGACGTGATGGTGGATGAACGCGGGCAAGGGATGGTGCTCGCTCGCATCGACTCGTTCCGGGAACTCGTGGTAAGCCGAGAATCAGAAAATCGGTGGGGGGCGTGGGCAGATCTCGCTATCCATGCCGAAGATGTGGAGCAAGCGCGATGGCTGCGCGATGGCGACGCACTCATGATTGTGGGCAAGAACGCGGCGGGGAATGCAATCTGGGCCCGGCGGTACTATCCGAACAGCGCAACCGTCGGACCGCGACAGACATGGGTCGAGGTGGCGGACGGTGCGGTTGGTAGCTGGAACGTCGAAGCGTGGGATCAGGGGACCGCGGTGATCGCATTCGAGGTCAGCGGGAACGATGGGAGCTGGCGAGAGATGCGTACCCGGGTTCGCTATGGTTCGACTTGGCAGGAGGTCCACACCCTGGGACGCCGCGAGGACACCCGCCCGCTCCATGTGCACTGGCGCCCGAACTCACGCGACGCCAGCGTTCCGGCTGCGGCCCTCTACTATGAATGGACCGTTTCTGGAGCGGAACCACATCATGAGATCTATCGTTTTCTTGGCGCTTCCTTCACGTCGATTGAACCGCCGATAGGGTGGAATGGAGAGAGTGAGACGGGGGTGCACGGGACAGGAAGCATGGTGGCGCTCGTGTGGGTTCCCCACGAAGTCCCCCACGAGGACGCTCCAGAAGGGACAGCCCTGTTGTCTCGGCGCCCCATGGACACGCAAGCGTGGTCTGGATCGGAGCAGGTCGGCGGGGACACGGGCATCACAACGATTCGACGCAAACCCACGATTTCCGCCGTGCGGGACGGGAGCGTGCAGGTGATGTGGGTCGAAAATGGTAAACACGACGACACCGACTCGGCGCTGTATCGAACCCGCCAATCCGCTACGGCCAGCCAATGGGAGCCGGTTTTGCAGCTTGCGGAAGTCGAGGGGAGGCAAAACAAAGACCAGAGCCGCACAGCGGGTCGTATCCAGATGGCCGCGAGTGGACATCTGTTGGCGAGATGGTCCATGGGCAATCGGCCCTTCGGTGGTGGGCAATTTGCGTGCGTCCGCGCGCCGTGGGCGACGACCTGGGAACTTTCCGAGAAGTTGGCGTGGGGCCACGAGACCCCACGGGGTTACGGGTCCGGCAAGGCGTCACCGGCCACGTCGTGGCTGCCACGAATAGGCGCTGGACGTCGCCCGGAACCGTCGCGGTCCAGAAGTATCTTCCCGCCACGTCTCCGCCTTGAGGGCAAGCCTACAAAACCAATTCGGACCAAGAGCCGGCTCCAGGCCTATCTCTCATCTCTCATGCAGTTTTCTGCGGCACACGAACGCCCCCTCTAGCCCTGCGCACGGCATTGCCTCAAAATATCCGCTTTGAGGTCGCTGCAGCAGGTATCGCGGCCGAAGTATGCCCGCCATATCGTGTCCGACAAGTCCTTGCCTACGATGAACGATCCCAGCCGACGCCCCCCTTGTTTCAGGATCGTTCCCTTGCCAGGAAGGTACGCGATCTCCACAAGCGTACCTCCTTTGAGGTCCGTCCTAAACAGCGCCAAAAACTGGCCGACCTGGCGTTTGAGACCTTCGCTCGCCCCCGGAAGGAGGTTTTTTTCGAGCGAATCTTTGAGGGTAGATGTCATGCGTTCCCGCGGGATATCGCGCTCAAGCCTCAATCGGATGTACTTGGCTTCGTCTCGCGTAATCATCTCAGCTGGGTCGCAGGCACCACTTTCGGAGTATGCGCCGAGGGTGTAGATATCGAAAAAGAAAAACTCCCGCAATCCCGTGCCGACGCGATGCAACGACGTCCCCCCCACTGTCAACCGAAGTGGGAAATCAGACACCTGCGAGCCATGGGACACACTGCTACCCCAACCGACCGTCACGATACAAACAAGCACGAGTGCGACGAACGAGAAGCGGTGGCGCGGTGTGATGGCTTGACTGGGCTTCATATTCGATCTCGGGTGCGCGTCGTGGCCCTCGGCCAACGTCATGGTCGACGGGACACGAGCCGGACGATTCACGGCTGGGGCAAACGGGCAGGCAACGGCCCCATCGCGTCGACACCGCCAGCGATTCCGACGCGACGCAGGTGTGGGTGCGGTAATATAGCTCACCATGCACGGAACGCGGGGCCTCCCACGACTCCGCTCGGGGGGATGGCTTCCTTGGCGCGCGTGGCGCCGACCAGCGCCGCCCCTCCGCGCCATCGCCCCAACTCGCTTTCGACCCCAACCTCGTCATGACACGACCTTCGCTATTCCTTGCGGCCATCGATGCGGCGCTGTGCGCTGGCGACGAAATCCTGGAGGTCTACAACTCGGCATTCACAGTCGAGCACAAAGCCGATCGCACCCCGTTGACGCGCGCGGATACCCGCGCCCATCGTGCCATCGTGGAGGCCTTGCAAAGGACCTGTTTGCCGGTTCTCAGCGAAGAAGGGCGCGCGATCGACTACCAGACGCGCCGCAATTGGACGGACTTCTGGATGGTGGACCCGCTGGATGGCACGAAGGAATTCGTCAAGCGAAACGGTGAGTTCACCGTCAACATCGCGCTGATCCACAACGGTGATCCTGTGGCGGGCGTGATTTGGGTCCCCGTGACCAAAACGCTCTATTTCGCGACAGAAGACGTGGGGGCCCACCGGATTTACGATCCTTCGCCGAGCCCGCCTTCCGATCTGCAGGCTTGGCTGCGACATTCCACCCCGCTCCCCTGCGAACCCGCGCGCTCCCAGTACGTTGCCGTAGCCAGTCGTTCCCACACGTCGGCGGAGACCGAGGCGTTTCTCGCTGACCTCCGCTCGCAGCACCAATGCGTCCATACCCGCTCGGTGGGAAGCTCCCTCAAGATCTGCCTCGTGGCAGAAGGAGCGGCGGATGTCTATCCTCGTTTTTCGCCGACCATGGAGTGGGATACGGCCGCAGGCCAAGCCATTGCCCAAGGCGCCGGTAAGCGTGTGATCGACCAAGAGACCGGATCTCCCATGCGATACAACAAACCCAGCCTACGCAACCCCTGGTTCATCGTGAGCTGAGCTTGCCGGATCTACCCGAGTTATACGTTTTGAGACCGGGGGTGAGCCTGCCTCGGACGCGCGTCTCTAACAACGAGATCGTTGCCCGGGTTCGAGCCGCGTATAGAGGGTCGACGGACGACTGGCCGAAACTCGAGTCCGCCATCTACCGCGTCTTCGGTCTATGCAATACACAGCAGCGCTATCTCGATCCCGACGCCAAAGCCCGGGTGGCCGACTACGCCGTACAAGCCGCGCGCCACTGCCTCAGCGTAAACGACACGACCCTCGACGAGGTGGATCTCCTGATCTGCGGAGGCATCGCCCGGCAATATTTTGAACCTGCAACTGCAATGGAGGTTGCGGCCAAGCTTGGACTCCATCGAACACATGCCTTCGATGTCACGAGCGCTTGCGTCGGACACCTTGAGGCCCTGCAGAGCGCGTGCGCCTACCTGAGTTTACACAAGCACTACCGCTCTGCACTCATTTGCACTTCCGAACTGACCGGAAATTTCCTCAGCTACGACATCCAAAACGTGGTTGATCTGCAGCACAAGGCCGCCGGGCTCACCATAGGGAACGCCGCGGCCTGCCTGCTTCTGCGCCGCGCACCGGGGCCCAAAGGTAGCATCCGCCTCAGCGCCATCACAACGTACACCCTCCCCGAGCACTGGGAACTGTGCCAGGCGCCGATCGACGGTACGCTCTCCTCCTCATCGGTGGAACTGATGCGACTGAGCCGACTGATTACGCCTCGGCTCACGAGCATGCTCGCCGAACTCGACTGGGCGCCTAACGAAGTCGAACACTACGTGTTTCATCAGCCGAGTGAGGTCATGGTGCGCAAGGTACTCCAAGGTATGGGAGCCGATACCCAACGGGCGATCTACACCCACCACCTCTATGGGAATACCACCAGTGCCAGCGTAGGCCTGGCGTTCCACGAATTATGCAAACAGAGGAACTTACGCCCCGGCGACAAATTTGTCCTCGGCAGCGCGGCTGCAGGGTTCACGATGACCGTCGCAGCGGGTCGCTGGATCGCCTGATGGCGCCGCCACAACGGAAGGGCGCCCTCCCGAGACCCACGCGAGACAGGCTTCACGGACGCCTCGCCCAGATCGCCCCGTCGATGCTGATCCTGCCGCTCTTCGCCGGCGCCCAAACGCCATCCACGCCGAACGAGCCACCCAGCCGAGCTCCAGATTTCAGCTCCGACGAGACGGTCGCGCCCGGTGCCGAGTCTCGTCTCTCCCCGCCACGAGCTCCGGGTCTCTTCGAACGCAGCGTCGCCGGCTCGGCACCACCACAGCCCGCCGCGCCACCCTCCTCCTCGCCCAGCACCGACGCCCAATCCCTGCGCCAATCCGACACCCAGCCCACGTCCCAGTCCCAAGCCCAAGCCCAAGCCCAAGCCCAAGCCCAAGCCCAAGCCCAAGCCCAAGCCCAAGCCCAAGCCCAAGCCCAAGCCCAAACCCAAACCGCGCCGGCGTTCAAGCGGTCCCCCGCCGCCGAGCGCGTCGGCCTGGAATGGGGTGGACATATTCGCGGCGACTTCTTCGTGGGCAAAGTGCCCGACTTCATGCAGCCCGACATGAAAGCGGCGTACGGCGAGACTGCACTGACACTGCAGGCCGACAAGGGCACATACGGCCGCGCCTTTGCCGACGCGAGGCTACGTTTCGGCTACGAAGACCCCTCGACGGGCACCATACTCACGCTCCGTGAGGCCTACGTCGACGCGTATCTCGGGCCCGTCGATCTCCGCCTCGGGCATCAGATCCTGGTATGGGGACGGGCGGATGGGTTCAACCCGACCAACGTCTTGACCCCCATCAACATGCGTCTGCGTTCGCCCAGCGAGGACGACCGCCGCCTGGGCAATGCCGGACTGCGGGTACTTCTACACCTCTCACCGATCAGGGTAGAAGGGGTCTGGATGCCACTGTATCGCGAAACACAGCTTCCGCAGTTCGAACTACCGCGTTACGTTGAATTCGCAGATCCCCAGTTTCCGCGACCCGAGCTGTCGAACAGCCTCGGAGCCGGTCGCGTCCACTTACTGCTCGCCCGCGTTGAACTGTCGGCATCCTATGTCTATGGGCATGCTCCGCTCCCCGGCCTATCCTTCGTCGAATTCGACAACACCGCACAAGAGCCAGTCGTCGAGGTTGCACGCCGGGCCTACAAGCACCAAGTCGTCGGTTTTGACCTCTCCACCGCCATCGCCGACACCATCGGCGTGCGTGGCGAAGCTGCCTTCCGCAGGCCACTTCGCACGCCCGAAAGCGCGTGGACCCCCAACAAGGATCTACAGTACGTCCTGGGTCTGGACCATGATTTCCGCCACTTCAGCCTCATTGCGCAGTATCTCGGTCGCTACGTATTCGACTGGCGGGCGATCGAGATCGAGGAGGAAATCGATCTCGCCAATGTTCCGGACCCTCTCCCCCCGGCGACTCGTGATCTCGTCATCGAAACCATACAAACTCGTCTCGGCCAGACCAATCGTATGCTCTTTGGGCAACTTGCTGCGGTCCAGCACTCCGCATCCCTGCGAGCCGAATGGAAGTTGTGGCACGACACCTTCACCCTACATAGCCTCGGCATGGCCAATTTCAGCACAGGCGAGTGGCTGGTTTACCCGAAGGTATCGTACAGCATCACAGATGGCATGTTGGCCACCATCGGAGCCGAGATCTACTTCGGCCCCGCCGGCACACTATTGGGCGTGATCGACGAGAGCATGAGCGCCGGATATGCCGAGCTCAAGATCTTGTTCTGAGTCACCACGGCCGCCGTATCCACCCCATCGCTCACGCCAGCTCCCTCCTCTGAGCTCTTCCCCGCGACTAGACCGAACACAACGATGTGTGATCACAGATGACACGGAGCTCCATAGTGGCCGATTTTGTTGTGCGGTTTCCCCGGATGATCATTACGCTGTTCGCCGCAGTCACGGTATTCTTCGCACTGCAGATCCCGCACGCCGAACTCGATACGGAACTCAAGAATCAACTGCCCCCCGATCTCGAAACACGCGTCAATCTCGACCGAATCGAGTCGCTCTTCGGCGGCACGGATATGGCGATGATTGTGGTCTCCTCCGCCGACATTCTCGAGCCAAAGACACTTTCACGCATCAAGCGACTCTCGAAGGGCATGTCCGACATCGAGGAGCTCGATCGTGTCGTGAGCTTATTCTCAGCCAAGGATATCCGCGCTGAGGATGATATGATGATCGTCGAACAAGCGATCGTGCGTTTTCCCAGCGATGCCGATGGGCGCGAGGCGCTGCGTCGAAGCCTAGCGAACAATTCATTCGTATACGGCAACTTGATCTCCAAGGACTTCCGACACACCGCGTTGATCGGTTTTTTGACCCTCGATGCGTCGGACGAGGTACTGGTCGAAAAACTCGAGAACCTGGTCTCGAACCTAGCCGAGGAAATCGAAGAGCCTGGAGCCATCCCCAATTCGATCTATATCGGCGGAATGCCGGTCACACGCGTGAGTCTCACCACGGACATGCGCGAAGACATGCGCAAGTTTCTACCCATCGGGCTTGTTGCGATGCTCGCCTTCTTGTTCGTGTGTTTTCGCCAAGCTCGAGGTGTGCTTCTTCCCTTCGTCATGACCGTGATGGCCATCATCGTGTCCATGGGGCTCGTACCGCTACTGGGCTGGAAGATTCATACGGTAACGATTCTTCTTCCCGTCATACTGCTGGCGGTGGCCAATGACTATGGCATCCATATGGTCGCGCGATTCCAAGAGGACAACACGCCATGTGCCCGCGCCAGCTCCAAAGACCTTGCACATCGCGGCATTGTCGAGCTCACGCGTCCTGTCCTGGCAACAGGCGTCACAACGATTTCGGGGCTTTTGTGTCTTTTGTCACATATCGTGGTTCCCGCCGAACAACTGGGCATACTCGCCGCGTGCGGGGTGGCATTCGCCGTACTCGGCAGTCTACTCTTCATTCCGGCGACCCTGTCACTACTCCCCCTCCCCGAACCGGCCGCGCACACCCGCGCGCTCGCCTCCCAGCACTCCCTACTGGATCGAATCCTCCTGGCGGTCGCCCACCACGTTCCTCGCCATGCGCGAAGTATCGTTTTCGCTTGTCTCGTGGTCGCGTGCGGGACCGGACTTGGTGCGCTGCGCCTGGTAGTTGATACCAATCCCATGAGCTTTTACGGACAAGATGAACCCGTGTGGCGCTCGACCCATATCCTCAACGAACGTCTCGGTGGCTGGGCGGGAATCTCAACCATCGTCAAAGGGGATATCAAAGATCCCAAGGTTCTCCGGCAGATTGACGCGCTCGAGACCCACCTTCGCGATCACGAATTTGTGGGAACCACGACGTCGATCGCCGCTGTCGTCCGCAAGATGAACCTCGTCATGCACGACAACGATCCCGCATTCGACAGGATTCCCGACAGTCGAGATCTCGTGGCTCAGTATCTCCTACTCTACTCGATGAGTGGCGACCCGGAAGATTTCGAAAAACTGGTCGATTTCCCCTATGAACACGCTCAGGTGCTAGCGAAAGTGACCGACAGCGGAACACGTGCTGCCACCGAGGTGGTGCGCTATACCAACTCATATCTCGCCCAGCATAGCGACGGCCCCTTCGAACTTGTGGGCGGCTTCCTTCATGTGATGGCAGATTTGGTGAACCATATCGTGCGGGGCCAGCTACTGAGCATCGCCTTGTCGATCGGCATCGTGGGGGTGATCGTAGGGGGCTTGATGCGTTCGTTCGTAGCCGCTGCGCTCGCAATGTTTCCCCTCCTCCTCGCGTTGCTGATGATCTTCGGAGTGATGGGATTCGCGGGTATCGAGCTCAATCTCATCACCGCGCTGCTGTCCTCCATCATGATCGGCGTGGGCGTCGACTACACCATTCACTTTCTGTGGCGCTACCGCGACGAGCGCCGCTCCGGGCTCGAGCCACGAGTCGCGGTGCGCCGCACATGGGCCACCACGGGCCGCGGCATTGTCTTCAACGCCCTCTCCGTGTTGGTGGGCTTTTCCGTCCTGATGCTGTCAGCCTTCCTTCCCGTGCGGTTTTTCGGGCTCTTAGTGGCGATCTCCATCGCGGCCTGCCTCGTGGGCGCCATGGTCGTGCTGCCCGCGCTCGTCGTCATCTTTCGACCGCGATTTCTCGAGCCCACTGAAGCTTCCGGTGTGGGCTCGGGTCCAACCGCCCCGCAGGCACCTTCTACGAGACCAGCGTCATGACGATCACAAACAAAACGGCGCGGTTTTCGACCGCCTTCATCGCTGCCTTCTTCCTCGTTTTCGGCCTCTCACTTCTCCACGCGCGAGCGAGCGATGCTCCCTCGGCGCGCGAAGTGATGGTCAAAGTCGCGGCCACCCGGAAGCTGGCAGGTTCCGAGGCCGTGATCGAAATGACGATTCTAAATAGAAAGGGCGAGGCACGCACGCGCAAAATAGCGATGGCGACCAAGCTCTTTGACGGCGGAAAAACAGAAAAGCGCATTTACAAATTTGTGGCGCCGGCAGATGTCAAAGGTACAGGAGTGCTCACCTTCGACTACGAAGATAAACCAGATGATACATGGATATTCTTGCCTGCGTTACGAAAGACCCGGCGAATCGTTCGTTCACAGAGGTCGAAAAGCTTCATGGGGAGCGAGTTTTCCTACGCGGACCTCAATGTTCCGGTGATCTCGGATTTCTCCTACCGTCATATTCGCTCGGAGTCGGTGGATGGCGCGAGTTGCTGGGTGATCGAGGCGCTGCCTACGACCAAGAAGATCGCTGCGTCCGAGGGTTACTCGAGGAAACTCTACTGGGTACACAGGACCGAGTTCACCATCCGGAGGGCGGAATACTACGACCCCAAGGGCGACCTACTCAAAGAACTCACGATCACGAATACTCGATTGCTCGACCCGAAGAACAAACGCTATCGTTCGATGCACATGGAGATGCACAACAGGAAAAACGGAAGGCGTTCGATTTTCCACTCGGAAAAGCTAGAATTCGCCCCCGCCACAAAAGATGAATTTTTCACGATGCGTTACCTCGAACGACCCTGATCTTCGTCGCCCGCTCGACCCAGCCAAGGGAAGGCTCAGTCGCCCACATCGCGATCGAGCTTGCGAGACAACGCGTCCAACTTTCGCATCTTCGCGTCGTAATCGCTCGAGCTGGGCAGGGAGCGGTTGTGGCTGCCACCGAGTGCCTTCTTCTTTGTGAAGAAGCGATAGCCGAGGTAACCGGCACCACCGACGAGCGCCACCTTGATGACGAAAGGCAAGATCGCTAACGCGAGACCCACCGCCGTCAACCCACCAAGCGCCATCAACGCCCACTTCGCCGCGGAAGGTCCGCCTGTCTTGTCGTTGTCGTCGGCCATGGGGGCAGCGTAGGCCCGGCCCGTATCCCCCGCAAGCTCCAACACCCACGTCCGGACGCGGGTCACACGCCGTCGACCGTCTCGCCCCTGACCCGCACGCGCTGGCGTTCACGAGCGCGCCGGTGGATCCGCCAGGCGTGTGCGCCCGTGCAAAACGAACGGACGCATCCCCCCTACAACAAGGTCATCACGCGAGCCGACAATGCCCCACGGGTATCTTCGCCCAGGTCCCCGCAACGCTCGAGAGAACCGTTGGAATCGCCTCGACGGTCATGCATGCCGATGGGCGCCAGCCAATCGCGCACGGCTGCTGCGCCTGACCACCCGAATGGCACACGACCGCCGGCGCCGTCCTCCACATACAACCCCAGTTGCGCCGCGAGTTGAGCCGCCTCCAAACCCGCCTCCCCCGGGCTGCAACGCCTTGGATCATAGGCGGCGTCTCCCTGCCGTATCTTCCGCGCCTCGGCTATCTGCGGCGGCTCGCGCCGCGCCGCCACATAGGCACGATCGAAAGCCTCCGTGGCCTCTTCGAAGGCCAGATATCGCTCGTATTCCTGCAAATCGAGGACCTGATGACCCAACGTGCCCAGCACGTTGGCATACTCCCGCGACCAGGCCACACGAGGTGGCGCGAGGCGAGCCCGTGCCACCGCGTCGGGGATATCTCGAAGAAGAGGGGGCAGCGTATCCGCCTCCATGTTGTGGACAAACCACATCGCGCGCACGAGCATGGCGTCGTTGAGTCGGAACAGTCCCAGAATCGACGGGCTGGTTTGAAGTTGTGTCGCGTCGTCGATACGCGCTTCGAAGGCCCGCCAGGCTTGAAGCACCTGTCTTGCTGCCTCGGTCCGAGCTGTTCTTGCATCGCGAGCAGCCGCGATCGAGACCAGAGGCATGATCCCGTCTGCCGGCATCGACTCGCCAGCCCCCGGCGCGACCAGGCGGGCATGCGCAGCAAGCATCTCCAGGTATGCCGCGGTCGATCGGCGCTCCAACGCCCGGACCGCCCCGTTGAAGACGAGCATATGCCGCAGCGCGAATCTTGGCGGCGCCCGTTGCGAATCGCCCACCAGTGCTCGCATCGCCCTCAGCGATTCTCGGTCTCGACCGACACCCACGTCACGGGTGATGAAGGGCGCATGAAGAAAGTTGTGGATGTAGTTTCTGGCCAGCGGCGACAAGGCGAAACCTCCCGGTCGCATGCGCAGAGCTCGTGCGCACAACGATGCCGCTCGATGCTCGTCGAGACGCGACTCGCCACCACGCCACAGCACGAAGGCCTTGACCACCAGAACATCGGGATCAGGTGTGTCACCCAGCGCCCGCTCGACCTTGAGGATCTGCGCCTCGATGGCAGCTTGTCCCTCGGGGGTGGCCAGCGAGGTCGGTCGGCCAAAGAGCATCCGCACCAGGTTCACTTTTTCCGTTTTCGCTCGCGCCATCGAGGCAGGTCCGGGGTCCAAAAGCTCGAGCTGCGCAGCATGAAACCGTGCTCGCAGCAAATCAAAACCACGCAAGCTACGCTCGTACCCGACCTGGTGATCCTCCACCAGCGCCGCCAGGTCCTTCTGCGCGCCGATGGGGATCCGATCCACACTCCAAATCGCCCCTGCCACGGCCAGCGACGCGCCGAACACCACCCCAAGCCCCGGGGCCGCGAAGGTTCGCCACCAAACTGTCCGACGCCGCTGTGCGGCCCCATGGGCGACGGCATCGATCGTCCGACGAAAAGACTTCCACAACCACCACAGACACAGCAGTACAAAAACACAAGCGGCAGCCGCCACCGAAACGCGGATCAGGGTGCGCTCGAGGCCCAATCGCTCTTTCGCCAGCACGGCGTCCACATTCCCGAGCCGGCGACCTAGGGCTTCATCGATCTGCTCGATACGCGCCTCCATGGCCTTGTCCGTGCTGCGGATCGCGTCTTGTACCAGGTTGTCCACATCGCCGAGTCGCTCGGCCAAGATCTTGTCCGCCTGTTGAAGGCGTTCTTCGGCAACGTCATCCAGCGCGCGCACAGCTTGTCGAGTCTCCCCTCCGAGCTGGGCGATCCGCCTACGCGAGATCACATCGAGGCGCCCCATGGCATTGCGCACCAAATTGTTGGCACTCGCGTCGACCTGAACGATGCGCGCCTCCAAGCTCTGGTCAACCTGCGCTATTCGGTCGCCCACAGCCATATTGGTTTGGTCGACCAGCTTGCCGGTAATCGTATCGACATGACTGAGCTGGCGACCAAGGCGACCGTCGAGATCGGCAGCGAGCCCATGCGCGCCCCCAAAAAAACCTTGGATCGAGGGCTGTAACACGTCCGTCACCGCGGTCTTCATCCGCTTGCGGATGCGACGTTTGCGTGCGTCTGCGCTACTCGCCAGTACCAAGCCCAAGACAACGACAACGACAACAGCGCGCCCCCGTGTCAGTGACATGCTCGCACCCCCAAGCGTGTGGTCATGCGACGAGCGGGTTGAATGCTCAAGTCGTCGAACGCACAGCGAAGCGCGTCGGCCATCTCCATGCCGTTGGCACCGTGGGCCGAAACCGCCGCCGCCGCCCACCCCATGCACGCCAGCTCGACCTTGCCGCCGGGTTGCTCGCTCGCTCGCTGGATCACCCGCGCCACTTGGTCGTCGTCCATCGGATCCTCAGGCGGCGTACAGCGATCGTCCCGACATAGGCACGCGAATAGCTGGTTTGCCCGGATCCGCTGAGACTCCCGCAGTGCGTCACCATCGGGAGCACTTTGGATGCCTGCGAGTCGATCCCCAATCGCGCTCTGGCTCTCCATACTGGCACAGTCCTCACCCACCGCACCATCTTCTCGCCGCAGCAAATCTTCGCAATCTTCCTGCGCTCCCCACCGGTTCACGAGTCGCTGACACGCCATCGACGTGGGTGAAAACGCAGCCATGCAGGTCATCCCTGGCCGCGACACGGCCGGGACCGTGGTCACGGACAACATGAAATCACCCGCTTCATCGGTACCGATCTCGAGAAGTGCCGCCTCCTGCGGTGCATCTATCGTCGATCCCACGACCAAATCGTCGAGTAAACGGCCACCCACGCACAGGTTGGCGTGTTTCTGAGCGCGATGGGTATGAGCCGAAACGAACCCCACGACGCGTACCTGTGTGTCGTCGAGGGCGAGCACCAACTCGGCCAAACGAGCGCGCGCCGCCTCATTTAGGGCACGGATGGGGTGGTGCGAAAACAACACGTACACAGGGTCGGTGTACGGAGCGCTCCTGGTCACCTCGCTCGCTAGCATGATGAGGGTGTCGACTTGGGCGCCGGAGAGCGTACCTACCATCCCGGCGACACCGAGGTCGAAATCGATCTGATCGGATGTATCGAGAAACACCCCCACCACGCCACGCGCCTTCCCCCGAACATGGCTCACACCCAGGGGCGTCACAGCCACCAGTGCCTGTCCCCGTTGGAAACCACGACTCCAGCTCCTCCAGCCAGCCTCGCCCCACACGGGCGTGAGCCTGCCCTTGTTGTGCTCGATCCCCTCGCCGAAGGCCTCTACCAACAACGCGTCCGATCGCTGTTTGTCCAGCCGGTTGGCACAAACATGGTCCCAATGCGGGCTCCAAGCGAAGTTCCCGGTGAACGAGCTATCGTGGTTGCCGGGCGCTGTGCCTAGCACCCGTCCCAGGTCGAAAGCCGCCAGCGTGGCCAGGATTCGCTCCATCTCGTGGACGCAACCGAGATCAGCAAAGTCACCGAGGTACACCCAAGGAAGTTTTGTTTCGGGTGACGCCGTCGCCAAATCACGCACCTCGGCCAGATGGAGCAATGTGCCTTGGGCAAGAATCTGTAGTTCCACGGGCCGTTGGGCCACGGGCACCAAGGCGTCCGCAAACGCCATCTCGCCGGCGAAGCGGGCCCCCTTGAGATCGTGAAATTGGCTGTCGGCGAGTACAAACACCGAGATATCGCTACGTCGCATCGATGAACTAGGATCCGCCATACAAGCCACCGCCCTATCGGACCAGTTGCGGTCGCGCTGCTCTTGCGCTGCCTCGCTGCGCTGTGTTTGCTGGAACGAGTAGGCCCAGCCGAGTAGTAGGGGCGCGGCGACGAGCAGCAGGGGCGTATCGGCCCGGCCCCACCGTTTTACGTGGGTCTGGCGGAACGACTCGCGTCTGTTGTCGAGGTGTGAGTCCCCCTTTCTTGCGTCGCGTCGGTATTGCACGTGACGCAGGGTCCATTTCATCAGTCTCAGCAAGGCGCCGGCGACCATGGCGATGAGCAAGCCCGCAGATTTATCGATCTGGTCGGGGGCAAGGGCATACACAAACCACGCGCCCACAAATGTCGCTACGTTGATGAGCGGGCGGCGTGCCCAGTGAATACTGCCGGCCACACGCAAAGAGGGGTGGTCCTTGCGTTCGCGCGCCCCGATCTCCCGGTCCTCAAAGTTCACGAAAAACACCGCCGCCGTGTCCAAAATGGGCTCAGCGAACAGCAACATCACGGCGACGCCGCCCAGCTGCCACGGCAAACCTTCCACGTGGGCTAGCCACGCCAAAATCCACAGTACCGCGCACTCAAGGTGCCCAAGCTGTCGGTTGAGCAGCGTGAGGATATCGTAGAACCAAGCGTAGCCAGGCTCGATCCGGTGGGCCCAGGCCGGCCACACAGCAAAGCGGTACGGCAGCATCAACCACGCGATGGCCAGCCCAGCGTTCACCGCCAGTAGGGTCCCCGCGTGGGAGATGAGCAGTGAGATGACAATCGCCGCCAGGTAGTGGATCGCGAAACCCAGCTGTTCCCCAAAACCTGCGGTGTTGAGGCCCAGGCCCGTCGCAAAGGCAAGGGCCACACCTGCGACGCGCCAGGTGAGTGTGATACCCGGGTACCGGGGTACGACCTTCGCTAACGGCGGCAGGAATGCGAGCTTGCCCATGGCGCGGATCAACGGAAGATCACGATAGCCACCACGCCCGCCACACCCGGAACCACGGCCATTTGGATCAGCCAACCGATATCGGCACCCTCTGTATCCGGCCGCGCCAGGCGTGTCATCGCGCCGCCCAGCCCCCAGGCGACATAGGTCCCCGCTGCCCAACCAAGGTTGACCACGGTCCGGTCCGGATGATTGTAACCAGCCCACAGCAACAGCGCGGCGACCAGAAACGAGGGAAGAACGGTGAACGAAGTCACCAGCGCGTGGTTGGCAAAACTGCGCGTCCCCGACTGCATATGGGCGGTACGCAACAAGTACATGCACATGAAAATGAAACCCACGCACAACGTCGCGTGTGGGGCAGAACGTTCGGAGAAACTTAGGAACGCGAGCAGTCCTTCCAAAGGTACCGTCAGCGCCTTCCACATCTCCGGTAACGTAGTCCCGTGGGCAGCCACACCAAGCGCGGCGTCGCCACTATCCAACCCTCGATCAACTAGCATGGGCGGCGTCCTCGGAGCCCACAACGGAGCTTGCTAACGTGAAATGCGGGCGCGTGCGCCCACGCCTGGCCAGCGCAGTGCCAAAGGCTTCGATCTCCCGCAGTGATGCCTCGGATAAGCCGTAGTACGGCTGAGCAATACCGCGCGGCACCCCCTCTTTTCGAAAAATCAGATAGAGCCACAGTGACAACAGCCGGCGAGGCTCCTTACCCTGATGGCCGTAACCGCGGATCCCCACCACGTTGGCGTCGCATCGCTGCAACCAACGCGTGAGCATCGCCAAACTTCGCCGCTGTGCACCCCTCGATACCACCAGCGCAGCGGTATCGGTACCGCGAAACATCTCGGTTTGTGTGCTGTCTTCGAACAAGCCCTCCATCGGAGCTGCCATTCCCAACAGCCAAGTCGGCGACTCGACAACGATCAGGTCGTAGTCGCCCGCCAGGTCCCCCAAGGGCCCTACGGGCGGAGATTTGCGAAAGAACGCTCGTATCAGCATGCGAACGAAGTCAACAAACGACATGGGAAAGCGATAAAAACTCTCGAGAGCGTGCACATAGCGGATATCCACCCTATCGTAGCCGCCGGCCAACAGGCCGATCTTGAGTCGATCGATGGCCGTCCGCCCGGCGCCGGTGAGAGAGTAGCCCACGACCAACGCTTTGGGCTGCTCCGGCCGCGGCCGAGCGATACCGGTCAGTACGTCGCGCTGTAGCGCCCACAGGTCGCGGGACTCGAGCGCGATCCAGTACAAGAGAAACACCACGACAAACAGTGCATCCCATACAACGAAGATCATATAGAACCAATGCAGGCCTTGCGTCGCAAAGAAATAGTAGCCGATCAGCGCGTACAGGCCCTTTCCGAGAGTCCCGATCTTGAGCAGGGGTAGGGCACGTTTGGGTTCGTGCCGTGCGCAGAACACCATCCATGCGAGCACACCCATGGAGAACGATAGCGCCGACTCGAGCAGGAAGAGTCGAAGGTCTTGGGGGGCCTCGATGCCCAGCCACGGGAACAATATCGGGTAGGCGATCACCAAGACAACATTGCCCCCGATGTTGGCAACGGCGGTCAACAGGCAGAGGGCGCGCAACGTGGGCAACGAGAGGGGCGGTCTGCGGGAGAGTTCGGTACTCATGGGCATCAACCTGATCCGCGTAGCTGGTCACATAGACGCTGGGCGAAATATTCGGAGAGCGCCGCGATCGTAAGCGCAGGATTCGGTCCTGCCGCAGTGGGCATGAGGCTGCCGTCGGCGACAAAAAGACCGCGTGCACCAAAAACCTCGCCGGTTGCGGCGTCCACGGCCCCAGTGCTGCGATCGTGCGAGAGTGGCGCGCCACCGAGGGGATGCACGGTGACGTAGCGGGAGAAGTACGACCCGAGATTTTCCACCATGGTGCCACCCACCGTCTCGGCGATGGCCCGCATCGACTCGCGCGCGCGCTCGTAGTGGTAGTCGCTGGCGCGAGCGCTCCACTGCAGATCGAGCTGGTCGTGGCGCGGCCCATCCTCTTTCAGCACAAACTGACCGTGCGCCGTATCTCGTCCCATCGCCAACAGTGGCAGCGTATGGGAGATGATCTCATCGCCCCCAAAAAGAAAGTCACCGGCCGCCTGCCCGAGTCGAAGATGGCGTCGCCCCATGACCCGCGCCGCCAGGCGCTGCCCCAGTAGCCGGGAATTTTGCCACAGACGTGCGAGCACCGTGCGCGGATGCTTGGACAGCACGCCTGCGTAGACCGCCATCGCCAGAAGGGGCGGGAAGCCCCCGTCTTCGACCCAGATCGAGGAGGGTTGGCCGTGGGGATCCGTCCCATGGTCGAAACGAATGGCCCCAGTGATGACTGGGCCAAGCGTCGGCATGGCAGCAGCTCGCGTCCCCGAGACGAACCCCAGCAGGTCTCCGTTGGGGCTGAAACGTGACCCGACCGTCGGGCTCATCTGCGGCCGCCCTCGTTGCAAGCGAAGCAGGATCTCCGTGGTACCTACCGCCCCAGCAGCAAGCACAACGTGATCGAACGACTCGTGAAAGGTCTCGCCTGTAGTGGGATCGCGCAGCTCCAAGTGCCAGGGTTTGAGGTCCGCAGGTTTCGCCATGGCCCCCGCAACATCGCCATTCTCGACATCACGACGCAATTCTCGCAGCTCGCGGTACGTATGGATTTTTGCACCTCGCGCACTGGCGAGGGCAAGGTAGTTGAGATCAACCGTGTTCTTGGCAGCGATGTTGCAGCCGATATTGCACTCGCCGCAGCCTGTGCACGCGCTTTGCTGCACGCCGTGGGCGTTGCGCTGGGACAGACCGGGTTCGGCTCCGAAAGTGATGGCCAGATGCGGCCATTCGTGGGTGATGCCCGGCCCAGAATTGGGCTGGGCTCGCATTTTGGACGCCGCGTGGAACAACGCCCACGACTTCGGTGTGTTGTGGTAGGGCGAGTCTGGATCAGCAGCGGGGTATCGCGCCGCGCCGAGCATGCGCTCGGCCTTGCTATAGTAGGGGTCGAGCTGCGCGCGACGAAGGTTCGCGGGCCACTGCTGAAGCAATGCGTCGGGCACGCGATAAAGCACATTGGAGTAGATAAGGGACCCACCACCCAGCCCCGCGGCCGTCACGATATCCATCTTCGCTCGACCGAAGCTACGGAGCTCGAATAGCCCGTGTCGCCCGTCTTCCGGGTCCCAAAACGCACGGCGCAATTCCGAGACACGACGAGGGAATTCGTTTCGACCGTATCTGGCACCTCGCTCAAAGACGTGCACCTCTGCGAGACCCGACTCGGCCAACCGGCACGCCATCACCGCGCCACCAAACCCGGAACCCACCACGGCGATTTTCGGTTTGGTCTGCGCGCCCACGAACCCGTTTCTCTAGCGCCAAACCGGAATCTGGACAAGAAACAGGCACGGGCGGCCCCGATGCCGGGCATCGCAGACCGCCTGAACAAGAGATTCTCTGTCACAGACAATCGTAGGTGTTCGCCCGTCCATGCATCGTTTTCGATCCAAGTCGAGTTTTCTGACCCAGCGAAACAGGCCGCGCCGGTCCCCCCGGCGCGGGTCTGCTCATCGCAACGCGATGAGAGCGACTAGCCTGCGCCGTTCTCCAGACAATCCCCCACATCTCGTCGAGGCATGCCATCAGGACCATCTCGCAGCCCTCGATCGCAGTCTTCCGGTAGCTCGATCTCGTTGCAGCGAATGGTGGCGATGGCATCACCTTCGCCGCCATCGCCATGGCAGGCGATGATCTTCGCGTAGTCGTAGCGTGCGGAAACTTCGTGCGCGCCCGCGATTTCGTCGCTTTTCGCCGCGCAGCCGAAGAGGCCGGCGCCGGTCAGCGCCATGGCCAGAAGTAGACGCCCACCGCGGCGCAAAGTGGAACGAGTTGGTGCAACAGTCGTGTATCGGATCATCGAGTGATTTTTCTTTCGTAATCAACGCCGTAGAGAAAATGCCGCCCACCTCGGCGATGGAACGAGGGCCTCGCTGTCACGCGGATGGCCAAGTTGGCCGCGATGTCACGACGGGCGCCACGCGTATCATCCCGACGCACTGGCGATAAACAAGGTACGGCGTGGGTGTCCGTGTTCACGGCTATGATCGCCACTCGCAGTGAAACGTTGCGCTCGGACGCGCGAGCAGCCCATCTCGTAGTCATGTGCCCCGCCAGCCATCGTTTCGCCAGAGATGGTCCAGCAAAGCGAGATGCGCCGCAGACGACCGCCCCCCCCGCAAGACTTGCCCTGACCGCACGACAGCGCGAGACTTGAAGCGTGTCCTCCCATCCCCCCGACGACAACGGCGAGACCTCGTCCAAACACCAGCCCACACAACCCCCCACCCCCACCCCCCATTGGTTGTGGCGCTTCTCCGCCGACGAATGGCTGCGCTCGGCTGAGCGTGAGCGCAAACGATGCGACCCTGCCGGTGACGAAAGCAGGAAGAGCATCACCCACGCCCGACGGGGAGTGGGTATGGCGCTCAATGCACTACTGGTGAGCTTCAACCGGCATCTCGGCGATGCGCGAGAAGACTGTGAGAACCGGTGGGGTCGGTCCTATGTCGACCACATACGAGCTGTCGGCGCCGCCTGTGCCCGCGACGAGACCCAACTTGATGCCGAGCTCATTTCCGCCTGCTACAAGCTCTCGAACATTGAGATCCGCGGGCCCCGTGATCCGATCCAGATCCATCCCGTCGGTGCGACACCGCACGCTATCGCTCGACAGCTACTCGCCTCCGCGATCGCTACCGTCGGCCACATGATCGAGGCGAACAAGGCCAGTTCCGAGACATAGAGCACGCCCCGTGATCCTGCGCCACAGGTGCTCATTCCCCCTCAACCAGCCGAACGCCGCGGCGGCCTCCACCGCCTTGTCACCACCGCCTTGTCACCACCGCCTTGTCACCACCGCCTTGTCACCACCGATCCGTCCGCCTACACTCGCGCCTCTCCAACTCGCCCAAGCGGGATCCCATGACCTTACAACTGTTCGGAAGCCTCACCTCGCCCTTCGTCCGCCACTGTCGCATCGCACTGCTTCAGCTGGGGCATCCTTGGGAATTCCGCGAAACAGACTACGGGACGAGCGCGAAGCTTTCCCCCGCGCAACGAGTCCCGTTCTTTCAGGACGGCGAGCTCACCCTGACGGATTCATCGGTGATCTTGCAAGCCATCCGGGAGAAAGGTGGGGGACGCTTTTTGCCGGGACTCGCAGAGGCACAGCGGTACCATCTGGCGAACTGTGTCCTCGACAGCGCGGTGAATCTCTTCCTGCTGGCCAAAAATGGCCGCACTCCCGACAACACGCCCTATCTCGCGCGACAACAAGCCCGGGTAGACACGGGACTCGAAGCCTTGGACACGGCCGATCTCAGCTTCGACAGCACACCGGACGACAGTTTGCTCCGCATCGGCTGTCTAGTGGCGTGGGCTGTCTACCGCAAGCGTTTCACAGTCGAGCATCATGGGGGGCTCACCGCGTTGATGCAGCACCTCGAGAACGTGGACCGGTTCAGAGAGACCGCGCCCCCGCTAGCATAGGTTGGAAGCGGGCCCGCAACCCACGCACGTCCCTCCTGAAGTTTGGAGCTTCACGCTTCGAGAGATGCGACCAGTTGCGCCACCGTATACGGCGGCAGGCCGGCGATGAAACGTGCGACGGAGGTCTCGCCCGCGTCGTCGGCATCACGACAACGCACATTGATCGACCCCGCGTCGGTTTCTTGCTGGCCGACGACGAACACGTACGGAACTTTCGCCATGGTCGCGCCACGGATCTTGTACCCGAGTCGCTCATCGGACATATCAACGTCGACTCGCAGGCCGTGGACACGCACCTCCGCGGCGACCGTGGAAGCGTAGTCGTTGAATTTTTCCGACACGGGGAGGACGCGAACCTGCTCGGGCGCGAGCCACAGAGGAAAAGCACCCGCGACGTGTTCGGTGATGATGCCGAAAAAACGTTCGAGTGATCCATAGCACGCGCGATGAATCATCACGGGCGTATGCCGTCCTCCGTCGGCCCCCACGTACTCCAGTCCGAATCGAGCAGGCATTGAGAAATCGAGTTGAATGGTTCCGCACTGCCAGCTGCGCCCAATCGAGTCGCGAATGTGGAAGTCGATCTTCGGGCCGTAGAAGGCGCCGTCCCCCGCGTTGACCTGATACTCGCGGCCCGATTCTCCGAGCGCCGCAGCGAGGGATGACTCGGCCTGTTCCCACATTGCGTCGCTTCCGATGGAGTCCTCGGGTCGGGTCGACAACTCGAGCCTCACATCTGCGAGATCGAAGGCTCGATACATCTCGAAGAAGAAATCGATAAGCATGTGGATTTCGCTCTCGATTTGATCTGGGGTGCAAAAATGATGTGCGTCATCCTGGACAAACGCCTGCACTCGGAAGAGCCCATGCCGCACACCAGATGGCTCCCGCCGATGCACCAGGCCCATCTCAGCCATGCGAAGCGGGAATTCACGATGCGAGCGCAGGCCACGCTTGTAGATCTTGAGGTGACCGGGGCAGTTCATCGGCTTGACGGCCATCGCACGCTCTTCACCCGCATCGTCGTGGATCACCTGAGGGTCTTTGGCGTCCCGAGCCTTGCGCTTGGTGAAGAACATATTCTCCATGTAGTGCTCGTAGTGGCCAGATGTGTGCCAGGTACTCTCTGGGAGAATGATCGGTGTTCGCACCTCCTGGTAACCACGCCGCGTCAGCTGGGCTCGCATGAAGTCCATCAAGCCGTTGTAAACCGCCGTCCCCTTCGGGTGCAGGAACGGAAACCCCGGCGCATCGTCCTCAAAATGGAAAAGATCTAGCTTCTCTCCAAGCACTCGGTGATCGCGTTTCTTGGCCTCTTCGAGCATATGAAGGTGCGCGTCGAGATCCTTCTTCGAGAAGAACGCTGTCCCATAGATACGCACAAGCCGCTCCCGCAACGCATCGGCGCGCCAATAGGAACCCGCAATTTTCATCAGTTTGATGTGCTTGAGCCACCCTGAACTGGGCACATGAGGGCCGACACAAAGGTCGATAAAACTGCCAGTCTGGTAAAAACTCACAGGGGTCGAGTCGGACGCGCCACTGAACGCGCCGCCCGCTTCAAGCCCCTCGACGATCTCTCGCTTGAACGGGTTGGCGCCGCCATCGATCGCATCGTAGCGGCGATATATCGGCGAATCCCGGTTGTCAGCGATCAGGCGCTCAAACGCGTAATCGGCCTGGGCCAACTCTCGGATTTTCTTCTCGATGCGGGGGAAGTCGGCCTCGGAGAGGGTCTGATCCGCGGGGAGTTGCACATCGTAGAAAAAGCCATCCTCGGTGGCGGGCCCGATGGTCAGCTGGACGCCAGGGACCTCCTCGAGCACAGCGGCCGCCATAAGGTGAGCGGCCGAATGGCGCAAGGTGTGCAGAGCCTCAGCATCTCGCTTTGTCAGGATTTTGACCCGATCGCCATCGGCCAGCACGCGACTCATGTCCACCGTCTGATGGTTCACCTGAGCGACAACCGCCATCTTGGCGAGGCCAGAACTGATCGTTCGCGCGAGATCGGCAGCGCGGGCGCCCTCATCGAGTAGCTTTGTTGATCCATCGGGAAGTGAAACCGTAATTTTCATCGTGCGGAACCTGCGGAGCGAATTGCACGGACTGTAGTGCGGGGAGGAAACAAAAAAAAACCCCTCATCGACGAGCGTGGGGTCTTTCTGTCCGCGTGTCGCCCACGCCGGTTCCTGCTTCTTCCCACATCTCTTCCGGCACCTCTTGTCGTGGCCGCCATTCCCCCCCCCCCGCGTCCCGTGCCCCCCGTTTCCCACATCCCTTCCCGTGACCCCCGCATGCGGTCTCCGGTGGGCCCCGTCCGCCGCATACCGGCCGCCCTGCGTACCGCGCCGACGGCGGGCCGGTTGATGTCTTCGACGCGGGGCGCCATAGTCTAGCCCGTGAGCCTGTCCAAACGGCTATGGGACCTGGCGCGCTCCAACGCGACAGACTTCACCAGCGCGTTCACGGCACGCCGCCGCGATCTGCTCGACGACGCGCCGCCACCCGCCGATAACCCGCACACGGTCGGCGCGCGCGCCGGTCAAGCGGCACGACGGGCCAAGACCCGAGCGGAGCACGCATGGGACCAGGCCTACGAAGCGGCGAAGGTCGGACGGCACGTGAATGGCCGGCCCCGTTCAAACGCGGACTTGGCCCGCTGGCATGAGACATTGGAAATCGACGCCTCGGTGAGCGACATCGAACTGCGGCGCGCCTACCGACGCCTCATTAATCAGTACCACCCGGACCGCTACGCCACCGACCCGCCGAAGTACCGCGCCGCGACGGAAGTCGCCCGGAAGCTCACGGAGGCCTATAACGGACTTCGCGAACACCGCGGACTGTAGGCGAGCCGCGCGATGTGGCCGTCGTTCGCAACGCGGGAGCTTGAGGCATCCAACGCGCTGCATCGAACGCACGGCATCGAAGCACCGCATGGAACGTGCGCGTTTGGCGGGTATATGCCATCGTCCTGCGCGAGGGCGCTTGACCTTTCGGTGCAGGGCAAATATCCCGGCCAACGGCCATGGCGAAACGTTCGAGTCCACGAAAAAAATCCGGCACGACCCTCGCTCAACAAGCGGATCGCCACGATCTCTACGAGCGCTCGGTTCAGGAGCCCGAAACCGAGATCGACTTCATCGCGCGTACTTACAAGCGAATCAACGGTCGCCACGCGTTGCGGCTGCGCGAGGACTTCGCGGGGACCTCGGTGCTCAGCTTACAATGGGCAAAGTCCGGCAAAGGTCGAGAAGTTTGGGCTGTGGATCTGTGCGAGGACACCCTCGAGTGGGGGCAAAAGAACCGCATCGACCCCGCTGGAGCCTCGGTGGCCGAGCGAGTCCACCTTGTCCACGGCAATGTGCTCGACGGTCTCGGCCCGAAGGTAGATATCACGACAGCCTACAACTTCAGCTACTGGATCCTCGAGGGTCGGGAAACGCTCCGCAAATACTTCAAGGTCGTCCGATCGAGGCTCAAGACTGGAGGTCTGCTCTTCCTCGACGTCCTCGGCGGGACCGACCTCTATGGTGAAGACGAGAACCGGGTCGATCAC
Source organism: Nannocystaceae bacterium (assembly GCA_036479215.1). Lineage (GTDB taxonomy): Bacteria > Myxococcota_A > Polyangia > Nannocystales > Nannocystaceae > FL481. The sequence goes on from JAZGFE010000196.1 coordinate 60,591, forward strand.
GGAGACTTCACCTACGTGTGGAAGCAGATCTCGTTCAACCCCCTGACACACCACATGAAATGTCAGATCGGGTTTGAGTTCCCGGACGGTTCGAGCATACCCAAAGCGTTCACCTACGAGTGGCGACTATGGTCACCACCGGAGCTACGGGATCTACTGGTCGAAGCTGGTTTCTCCAACGTCCATATGATGTGGGAACGAACCGACGCAGAGGGTGAGGGTCTCGGGCGCTTCCATGAACCCAAAAAGGCAGAAAATACCCCTCTATGGTGGACCTATATCGTCGCGGAACGCTAGCGGAACAAAGCCATGGCTAAACGCAAGCAGAAGTCCAAGGGGAACAGGGGAGGGCGAGCTCGCGCCAAGCGAGGCGGACCCTCAATCGCGTCTCGAGCCGATATTCACGAACTGTACGAGTCTGCCGTCCAGTCGGCGGAAAACGACCTCGACTTCTTTTCAAGCACGTTCCGCGAGCTATCGGGGCGCGACCCCAAATCCTTGCGCGAGGACTTCTGCGGGACCGCACAACTCGCCACCAAATGGTGTGAGCGCGATGCCGACCACAGCGCCATCGGGATCGATATCGACGCCGAGACGCTGGCATGGGGCAAAGCCCGCCACCTCGCCGACCAACCCGCTCTCGCCAACCGCGTCCGACTGATCTGCGGCGACGTCCGCGAGCCGGACGGGATTCAGGTCGACTTCAGCTGCGCACTCAACTTCAGCTTCTGCGTGTTCAAGACCCGCGACGAGCTGCGCCGCTATTTCGAGGTCGCACACGCGGGGCTCAAACCAGATGGCGTGCTCTTCTTAGAACTGTACGGCGGTACTGAGGCCATCATCGCCTATGAAGAAGAGCGCGAAGTCGAGGGTTTCACCTACAAGTGGGATCAGGAAAGGTTCAATCCGCTGACCCACGAGACACTTTGCCATATCCACTTCATGTTCCCCGACGGTTCAAAGATCTACCGAGCGTTCAGCTATGACTGGCGCCTCTGGACCATCCCGGAGATCCGGGAGTTGCTCGCCGAGGCGGGTTTTTCCGATATGCGCGTGTTCTGGGAACAAGTCGAGGCCGATGACGAAGGGGAGGGCGACGACATGGAAGGTACGGGCGAGTACTGCGAAGTGATCGAGGTTGAGAATCAGGAAAGCTGGATCGTCTACCTCGCGGCCCAAGTCTAGTCGTGCACAATGCCTCGACGCGCACGTCGGCTGACGACGTGCGCGGTGCGAACCCCGGGACTCGAACCCGGACACCTTGCGGTACTGGAACCTAAATCCAGCGCGGCTACCAATTACGCCAGGCTCGCGGGATGTCGCGGCGATCGCCCCTGCGGCGGCCACACAGACGGTTCGCGCGTCAACCGGCCCCAACTCCTGCCAGCGTGCATATATGCACCGGGGCACGGTTGTCGTCGCAAACGCGGTCGATTCACGAAGCGACCACCACGGCTAGAGCGCTGCCGGCTGCGGGCTCGCCGGACGCAGGAGCTGACGCACCATCCGAACCACGGACTTCACAACCGGATGGCCCTTGATGAAAACGACGCCGACCACGTGTTTCTCGTCTCCCGAGACGAGCACAGCGTGATCCCCGACAAGTACGCGAATGGATGGCTCGTTCGCGATGTGACGGAGCCGGACAGCCTCGAGGACGATCGGCTTCCAGCGATCGTCGCCAATCCAGGAGGGCTCGCCTCCCATCTGCTCCGCGGTCATGTCTAGAACTGCCACGATGCCGTCATGGCGCAGTACACGTTCGATTCTACTCATTGCTGCCATCGAGTTTTCCTGGTGAAAGGATGTGGCGGGGTTCTACAAGAACCCGACGCAAGCGTCAAAGGCGCAAGCTTGAGAGCCGGTCGAGCGATTGCGCCCTGCGTAGCCACCGCGTTCTGAACCGGGCGGCAACACCGGAATTCGCGCAAAGAGCAGCGATTCGCTTCGCGGCCCACCCAGCCCCCTCCCCACGCCTCGCGCGGAACGGCACGCGGCACGGCGGGAGAACGCGCGTGTCCCGCGACTATTCGGGCCAGGATCGGCGTGTTCTTCCACGACGCCACACCCCGTGCTGCCGGCGTCGTGTCGTAGTGTCGGGCCTCCGAGCTCACCCCCCACACCGAACCCCGCCGTGTCCGTCTCTCGACCCCTTTGCACGAACCCGTCCCTGCGCTCCCGAGCTCTACCTGCGACCGGACGCGGGGTCGTCCCCGCGTGTATTGCACTTCTATGCGGCGCGATATGGATCGCTGGATGCTCGATCGACGCCTGCTCCAGCGACGCACCCATCGAAGCTCCCCTCGCCGCGGCGGCCACCACCGACAATCTAGCCGCCGCCGAGCGCTCTATAGAGGTCATGGAGCCAAGGGAGGAACCTACCGATGCCGAAAGCGGCGGGCTCGCCCGGGTGTCGGTCCAACACCCACACGAATTGCGTGACCTCGCGAATCCGGCACACCTTCGATACCTCGATCTCGCGTTCTCTGATGCCGACGCGCCGCCGCCTAGGACCGCGCGCCCCCCCGAAGATGACAACCCTCCACCACCGCGATGCGAGGCTTTCGAGCCAACCGTGATCGCAGCGCGGCTTCCGAATCTCACCGAGCTGCGTACATCAGGTTGTGGCGAGGAAGCGCGACACCTGCTGGCCGAGCTCGGTCACCAACTCTCCGCACTCGAACTCGCTGATATCGTCTTGGATGCCGCCATGGTGTCGCAGCTCTCTCGGCTGACGGGCTTGCGCACATTGATACTGACCCGCGTCAAGGTCACAGCCCCCACGGTTCGGCCCATCGCTCGGGCGCTGGCCCTCGAGCGCATCGTCCTGCGTGACCTGGAACGAGACAGCGTCCTGACCGAACTGTTGGCATTCACACGGGGACTCAAGGAGATCGAGCTGGAGGGACGTTGGGCCGGGTACCGCAGTATGGAGCACATATCGAAGGCGACGAGCGTCCAGAGCTTGGTGCTCCTCGATACCTCGGTGAACAACTGGGGTCTGAACCAGGTCAAGCCGCTCGACCAGCTGCGGCGATTTCATTGGGATGGCCCGCGTTTCAATGACCACAGTCCGTTGTATCTGCGCAACTTGCCCATCGAGGAGCTGCGCTGCGCCTGCCCGAGACTCGGGAATGCAGGCCTTCGCCATCTGCGACTCCTCAAGCAACTGCGTAGGCTGGAACTCAAGCAGCCGAATATCTCCGAAACTGGCTACGCGCACCTCAGCCGGTTCGTCGGACTCGAGAGCTTGCACATCGACCACTGCGACGTAAGCGATGCCATATTTGCCGCCTTGGCCCCGCTTACGAAGCTTCACACCCTCGAACTCACAAACGCCTCGCTCACGAGCCGGGACACGCCCAGCTTGGCATTGCTCACGGGTCTGCGCCATCTAGTTCTGCGCCTCGACGGTTTCGACGACACACCCGCCACCCATCTCGCCGCGTTGACCGAGCTACGTTCGTTGAATCTTGGCGGCACCGACATTTCCGACGCGGGCCTGTCTGCCATCACCCGCCTTGAGAACTTGCGCGCACTAAGTCTCCACCACACCCGCGTGACCAACCGCGGCCTTCAACATGTAGGAACGCTCACGCGCCTAGAGAAACTCGAACTCGATCATACGGATCTCGTAGACGATGGGCTCCGCCATCTCGCCGCCTTGCGCGAGCTACGAGAGCTGCGACTCGACAACACCTTGGTGACCGACGTCGGCATGGCGAATCTCGCCGGGATGACCGCACTGGAGCGCCTCAACGTCGCCAACACCGTGATCTCGGATCGTGGAGCGGCGGAACTCGCCAAGCTACCGGCACTGCAGACAGTGGACCTGCGGGGGACGCGGGTACGGACGTACAACCAGGACCGTCACGCGACCGAACCGTCGACTCTTCCGGACGGCCAGGCGGCCCCCCGTTGAGGCGACCACGAGCCGCCCGCCCCGTCATCGCGGGTGCAAGGACAAGTGCGGACGCGCGTCGCGTCCACGCACCGGATTTCGACGTGCACCGTCGAGCCAGGTGATGGCCGCCCAGATTGCATCCTGAACCGACCGACCGCGCCAGAGACCACAAGCGACAGCTGTGGATAGCGCGCAACCCGTCCCCCGCGGGTCAGGCCCAGCCACGCGCTCCCGCTCAAACTTCCACTGGCGTCCAGCGTGCCAAAGCTCATCACATACGACCCTCGTCGTCGACGCCCCAGCATCTTTTAGCAACGTGCTGGCCGGCGCGAGCCACTGCGCCAAGTCCCGCCCCAAGTCCGGGTCGTATCGATGTCGACCCAGCATGAGCGCCGCTTCCACCCGGTTGGGTGTGAACAGAACATTCGCGCGCCGCATCGCACGAAACGAATCGGGTCGGGCCCCCAACCAACCTCCGTCCGTCGCCCGCAGCACGGGATCGACAACGACCGGGACATGGACCGCGCGAAGTCGTTGTGCCACCTGGTCAGCGATACGAGCCGGCAAGAGCCCGAGTTTGATCGCTTTCGCATCGGATACGTCCGCGAGCGTACGCGTCAGCACCGTGTTCGAGACCGGCTCGGCGCGGGCTTGTCGGGATTCTCCCTGCCACGTAAATGCCGTCACCACGCAGCGAAGATCGCAGCCTTCGCCCACGGTTTCGGCGGTCCACACGTCACGGATCAAGCCGGCGCCGCCGGTGGGATCGAGTCCCGCGAGCAGCCACAAGGTCACGGCGCCGTCGCAACTTCGACGCGTTCGATGCGATCACCCACAAGCAAGGAATCGACGACATCCATGCCATCGTCGACAAACCCCACCACGGTATAGCGGCCATCAAGATGCGGCTGCGCCGTGTGAGCGATGAAGAACTGCGAACCTGCAGTATCTTTGCCCGCGTGGGCCATGCCCACCGTCCCGCGAACATACTTCAGGTTGGACCACTCACATGGCACCAGATATCCCGGACCTCCGTAGCCGTCACCGCGTGGATCTCCGCCCTGCGTCACAAATCCCGGAACGACACGGTGCCAGGGGGTGCCAGCGAAGGCGCCCCCTGTCGCCAGACGCACGAGATTCGCCTGATTGATTGGCGCCTGCGCTCCGGCGAATGAAATCGAGAAGCTTCCGGCCGTTGTATGCACCTTCAGGCCACGCGCGTTCGAGGCCAACACCTCCGACACATCGACCGCCGGGAACGCGGCGGCGGGTCTTTGTTGCGCTCGCAAGTCGAACCTCGTGGTAGCCGGTGCATCGAACAGCAACGCCCGACGAGCAGCGACTCGTACGGCATGCACCGGATCCACTGCCAGCCCCCCGAGTAGCTCCACGACGTGCTCCGCCTCCACCCCCACATTCCTAGGCATGCCACCGTCCACCCCCGAAGGCGTGATCAGATCGGCCAACGCGTCGACCACCGCGACTTTCGCCTCCACCGACCCCGGATCGACGAGACGCGGAATCAAACGAACGAGCACCTCTGCCGCGTTTTCGTCCCGCTTAGCAGCGTCTTTGGAACGCGCGGCAACGGCCCCCGCGGCGGCCGCGATCCTCCCCACATCCACGCCCTCCAACGCCGCGCGCAATGTCGGATTGGCCCGCGCGTCATCCACCTCGGCCAAGGTGGCGAGCGCGAAAGCAGCGACAGCCGGCCGAGCATCGGCCGCCAGGGCGAGCAGGGTGTCCAGGCCACGTTTGCCTTTCGTCGCGCGACCGATCGCAAGAGATGCATCGACCACAAGCTTGGCGACGTGCAACGCCGACACCTCCGGGTCCGTGGCACAAGACTCCAGCATCTGGGGCGTGCGTTCCTCGAAGGCGCGTCGAAACAGGAGTTCACACCGCGCCCACGCCAAGGCTCGCCGGCGTCGCCCTTTGGCCAGCGGCCATGCCGAGGCAACGGCCGCCATCAGGGTGTCGAGACGGCCGCTTGTATCGGCACGCAGCCCACGAAGCGCCACAAGCAATACGTGGGCCCGCGGACCATCAAGTCCCGAGAGGCCGAATGTTTCGAGGCGACGATAAAGCTCGGCCCGGCCCTCCTCATCTCCAGCCATGGCCCGCACGGCCTCGACCTCGACCCGCCATGGAGGTGGGACGGGCCCGAGAATGCCGCTGGGTATGGTCATCGGAAGATCGCCCAACTTTGCCAGCGCTTTCCAGGCTGTTCGCACTTCGTCCGGCTCCGGACCCGACAGCAGTCCAACCACGCGATCCCGCACGCGGCTGTGCACCGCCTCTTCGGCGAACAGCTCGCCCGAAGTCGCGAGACATCGGGTCAACGCGTAGGCCGCAGCGGAACGCACGATGCCATGCACCGACCGTAGGCCCGACTCGATCACGACGCCACCACCGTCCGGTAAACTAAAACCACGGGCACACAGCAGCGCTATCGCTCGCAACGCCGAAGCCGCGCGCTGGGGCGTGTGCGCGATCGGGAGCGGATCGAGATCGACGGTCAGCCACATCATGGAGCGCATGCCCCCCACGCGTGCCAGAGCGAATACTAGGCTCTCCGCCGTTTGAATGTCTTCGGTCACGGCATACCTGCCCCACAAACTGCGCTCCATCACCGCCCATGGGCCACGGGGTTCAGGAGGTGCGTTCCGAGTCGTCTGCGTCGGTTCCAACAATGCGGTGGCGACAACCACCTCCTCCCAGTTTTCACCATCGAGGGTGGCCGTCAGACGTCGTGCGGCCGCGGGCCCGCCAATCCGACCCACGGACACGGCCTCGTGCTTCCCCATCCGCCCCCCGGTCACAACCGGCTCCAAGGCATCGAGATCTCTGCGCACCTCCGCCAACAGACGTGCTTCGTACCGAGGTCCCAAGTCCCCCATCGCCCGTCCCCACGCCGCACGCGTCGCCCCATTTAGGCGGGGGGACTCCGGTGATCTCGGGGTTTCCGGGATCGGGTGAGCCGATGGGTCATCTCCCGCACAGCCGAGGCTTGCCAAACCGATCCACAGTGCCAGCCGGCGAAAGCCAATCACGCGCCCGAAACTAGCGCGCCTCGCCAGGAGAAGTACACTCTGTGTCATGTCGACATTTTCGGGCACCCTGCGCCACAATGACCTCGAGGGCGGTTTCCTCGAACTTGTCACCGACGACGGCGACACCTACCGGCTCGAGGGGGCCAAGGGCGAACCCGGAACGCGAGTGCGCGTGACCGGCAGCGTCGAAACCGGCGGCTTTGGCCTCCACATGTCCGGCCCGTCTATTCAAGTGAACAAGCTCGAATCTCTGTGACGACGGTTGCACGCCACATCGTGCCTCGAACCGGCGCGGCGCCAACGGCGCCGCTGAGCGCTCTGCCCCCCGGGGTCGACCGCTGGTGCGTCGACTGCTGGTGCGAGGAAAGGGACTTGAACCCCCACGGCTTTACAGCCACACGGACCTGAACCGTGCGCGTCTACCAGTTCCGCCACCCTCGCGCGATAGCGGGCGAAAGCTAGTCTCGCTCCGACGAAACGTCAAGCACCGCTGGCCTGTGGTCGTGCGCCACTCGCACAGCCAGCGCAGTTTGCTCGCTGCCCACGCATCGGTTCACAGCCAGATTCAGTGCTCGCTGCTCGGCCTTCTCAAGCCCGGCGAGCGCCACCTCGCCCTCATATCCGCGGACCCGAGCTTCCAATCGCGCGTGGCCGAGCCGGCCGAGCGAACGCGCGTCCTGCCGTGGGCCAGTCGCACAAATCACACGATTCCCGAGCTCCCCCACCCCCTCCGGGCGACGCCTCCGCCGGATCACGAAGCCATCACCCCGCGCCACTGCATCTGGGCCAACACACGCACACGTTCGAAAGCAGCGCTCGACTCGTCTTCGAGTCGCCCATGCTCCAGGCCCGCGGGAGAGCGAGCGGGCGCGTCCCCACGAGAAACCTCGTGAGCCCCTCGTTCCCCTCGTAAGCCCCTCGTTCCCCCTCGCCCGGCAGCGCGCCGCCAGCTCCGTACCGCCCCGGATTCGGAGTTCGGCCCGGTGCCCCTATACTGGCACCGTCTGGGCTCCAGAGTATGCTCCCGCTGAGCGAGCCACATCGCCAGCTCCGCGATGGTCAAAACCGTACACTACAAGCGTCCGCGCAAGATCAATCCCGTCACCGTATCCCTTGCCCTCGCCGTCAGCCTGAGCGGATACATGGCGTACCAATACTTGCCGATGTTGCTGCGCAAGAACGAAGCGGCCAGAATCATCGACGAGACCTCATCCAAGTTTGCAGGCAGGAAGTCCCGTTTCCTGGCTTCTGCGCAGCGTATCGAGCAGCTTCGTAAGACGATGCATGCCGATCTCGTCCGCGTCGGCATCTCCGATCCAGACATGGAGACATGGATCGAAGTCGACAGTATCCACGCCATACGTTTTGGCGTGGCATACGCAGAGACGATCAGGTGGCCGCACGACTGGATCGAGCCCCAGCTGCGAGTCTTCGAGGTGGAACGGGACCTTGAACTGCGCTAACTACGCCCGCCCGTACCATCGGGTCAGCCGTGGCGCGCCAACTCGCTCACCGACAAGGCGTCGTGTGCGCCTTCGACTACAGGTCTAGGCAGGCCCACACGATGAACCAGGCATGCCTTGGCTGTTCAGCGTCCTGCTCGCCGCCACCGCCCGGGCCCCGACCGTACCCGCGACAGTAGCCGTCCTGCACGAACCCGCGGTGTCCATCTATCGGGAGGTCGCTCGCGAGATCCGCCGCACGCTCACCCGGCGCGTGATTTTCGTGGCCCCCGGTCAACGATGGGAGCTGCCCTACCCACCGCAGGCCGTGATCGCTCTGGGCGACAACGCGGACGCGGACGCAGCGGGGCGCTGGCCCGATCGAGCACGCGCCTCATTGCTGATGTGGCGCCCCGCAATCCCGACACGCGCTTCATCGCTGTTTGTCTCGGCCAGGGTCGAACCAGCGTGCACATCTAGGCGCTTGGCTGAAGTCCCCGGCTCGGCGCCATGGCTGATCCTAGCTTCAGCATCCGACACCGTCGCTGCACGACTCGCCCAGTCTCTGGACGCACAACTGATCCAAGGCGATGCCGCTGAGATCCAGCGCAGGCTTCGACAAATCTCGTTTGAACCAGGAGCGCGAATATGGCTGCGAAACGATCCCGACCTCGCCGTCGCAATCTGGCTACAGTACCTGGGCCATATGAATAGATTCCCCGCGATTACAGTGGGCAGCGACGGGCGGGGTTTGTCGCGCTTCGGCATCCAGTCATGGGTGCAGCCGAACCTCTCCCAACTACAAGAGGACGCCGTCGATTGGGTCAAGCGTGCCACGCGAAGTCGACGCGTGCGACGACAAACAAAGCCGCTTCGTTGCCGATGACTGGACCCGCCGACAACTTCCGAGCTCCGATCCAGTTCACGTTTTTGTGGATCGTCAGCGCTGTGGTCTCGCTATTCCTCGTCACTGGCTCTCAACAGTATTCGGACACCATTGAGAGGCGACGCGATCAGGCGCTGGCGCAACAAGCCCACGCCGACGCGATGGCGCGCCGAGCGTCACGATCTCTGCGTCTGGCCTTCGCGCTACGTGATGCGACGATGGCGACAGAAGTCGGATCGAGTCTTATTCAAGCGGAAGGCCAGATCGTCGGCCTGGGCATGACCTTCGCCCAGGGCGAGACAATACGCATGGATGAGCATCCAGACGCAGCGACGATAGGGCGTGCCCGCGTCGAGCACTTCACGACCCGCGCGGACCAGCTGCTGTTGGGCGATTGGCCACTGCAAGCCATCCGAGGGACTGGAGAGTATCTCGGTCAGATCGAAGTGATTACCGTCGACCCCGCACTGGTGTCCGCCACGACCGCCGGCAGGGGTCGCTCCCGCTTCCTCTTCTGGGGCGTATTCGCCACCTCGATCGTGCTCATCATCGCCAGCAGCCTCTTCCTCCGGAGGCGACTCATGCGACTGGCCCAGGTCGCCGCCCGTGTAGCGAGCGGACAGTTTGAGGGTGCAGGTGCCATCCGAGGCGCCGACGAATTCGCCTGGATCGGCCATCAGCTGCGCGACATCGAAACGTTCACGCGTGAACAGGTTGATCGTGTGCACGATCGCAATGCCGACCTGCTACGCGATGTCGCCGTTCAAGACGAGCGAATCAAGCGAATGGCCCGCTTCACCACCACACTGATCACGCCCATCGACAGTCAAGGCACCCTCGAACCTGTGCTCCAAGGGCTGGTGGACGAGGCCGGCGCTGAACTGGGCCTCCTCCTCGGACTCGACTCGGAGCACGGGTGGAAGAGTTTGGCAGCCACCGGGCTCGGAGCCGCGCCATCCGATCTCGACGCGTCTCGCATAGCGAACGCCATCGGTGCCGGCTCCGAACCGGCAGGTGGCTTGACGGTTCTGCCCACAATCGGTCCCGAGCACCCCTGGATGGGGCTCACCTCGCGCCGCATCCCCCTCGCGGGCGTCGTCGCGGTACCCCTCATGTTCGGCCGTCGTACGCAAGGAGTTGTCGTATTGGCGGCGCATGAGGTGTTCGGCACCGAGGACCTCGGCTTCGTCCGGGACGCAGCCGTCGCATTGGCGATCGCATTGGCGAATCGACACGCATACGCCGAAACCGTCGCATTGGCCGGCGTCTTGGAGTTGCGCAACGAAGAACTCCTCAAGCAACGTGATGAGCTGCGCGTGGTCGACCGCCTACGGCAGGAGTTCGTCGCCAACATGTCGCATGAGCTACGCACGCCCCTCAACGCCATCACCTGTTACAGTGAGCTACTGGCGGATGGAATGTACGGTGAGGTCAACCGAGAGCAACGCAACGCCTGCGAAGGCATTGAGCAAGCGAGTGCGCATTTGCTCGAACTCGTCAATCAGGTACTCGATCTGAGCCGTGTCGACTCGGGACACCTCCACCTCACTGCAGCGACCTGCGATTTGCGCAGCATTCTCGACGAGACTTTGCTCGTAGCCAAGGCCGTTTGCCGCGACCGACCGTATACGCCCACCGCGTTTGGCCCCCAGCACGAGATCGTCACGGATCCCCGACGCGTGTACCAAATTGTTACCAACCTGCTCAACAACGCCATCAAGTTCACCGAACGCGGTTCGGTATCGGTCGAGCTGCGGCCGCTACCCGACGGTGGAGCCCGAATTGACGTCAAGGATACCGGGATCGGGATCGATGAGATGCACGTGGATCTCATTTTCGAAGAGTTTCGGCAGGTCGACGGTAGCTCGACCCGCGCCCACGATGGAGTGGGCTTGGGCCTCGCCATCAGTCGTCGGCTCGCCCACGCCCTAGGAGGAGATCTCCAGGTACGAAGCCAAGCAGGTCAGGGCAGCACTTTTTCCCTCAGCCTGCCGGCTCGAATCCCTACCGAAACACAAGTCAACCCGTCGCACCCCACCGGCAACCACGCCCCGAGGCCCCTCTCCATCGCCTCATGAGACCATATGGCAACAATTCTACTTGTCGAAGACAATCGTCACAATCAGGAGCTCTTCAGCGCCGCGTTGCGTCACTACGGCCACACCGTGTGCGTGGCCAGCAACGGGGAGGACGGATTGGCCATGATGAAGACCAATCGGCCCGAACTGGTGATCTTGGATCTTTCATTGCCCAGAATCGACGGGTGGACCGTCGCTCGCACGGTACGCAACGACCCTGATCCCGGCATCGCACGACTCAAGATTCTTGCGCTCACCGCCCACGCGATGAAAGGCGACCGGGAGCGCGCACTCGCTGCAGGCTGCGACGACTACCTCGCAAAACCCGTCTCGCCGCGAGAACTGTCCCGTCGTGTAACGAAACTGATAGCGGAAGCTGCGGCAGCCTGATGTCCGGGAAACGAGAGCCGAGCAGGGCGCGTGCTCCCACGCACCTGCTGTTGCCTCGCCACCGCATGCTCCCACCCCCGCTGGGCCCGACCGAACGGACGTCTGTTGCCCACAGCCCCGACCTCCCATACGATCCGTGCCGATGCCGGCCAAGTTGACCCTTCGCAACGGCGAACACTCCACGGACTACACGCTGGGTGCCTCCAATACGGTCGGTCGCCACCCGGATAACACGATTCAGCTGCTCGACCAGATCGTTTCGAAAGAGCACGCCCGTATTTCAGCGTGCGGGCAGGGTGGCTACGTCCTCCGGGACTCTGGCAGTCTCAACGGAACATACGTCAACGGCAGGCGCGTTGAGGAGCATGATCTCCGTTCAGGAGATCAAATTTCCATGGGCGAGACGACTTTGCTCTTCACCGAACTCGGCCCTTCTACAGAAGCAAGCCCACTGTCCCGCGTGACCATGATGCCCGGGCAGGTCCAAAGCGAGATTCGCCGACGCGTCGCGAGCTCCAGCCAGTTCCTACCAGCGGCCGAAATCGACGATCTGGACCTGCTTCGCGCCGACTATGAAAAACTGCGCGCAGCCCATGAACTGGCCCAGCGCCTCGCCCTCCACGCGGATCTCGACGTCGTACTCCAGCGGATCGTCAACGAGACCATGCGCCTGATTCCGGCCGACAGAGCCGTCATCTTGCTTTGCACGCCGGAGGACGACACCCTCGTTCCAAGCTTCGTACGACAAAAGCGCGAAGAGGAGATCAATCTTTCCACCAGTATTCTCGATGAGGTCCGGACCAAGAAACGCGCGGTACTGTCTTCCGATGCCCTCGTGGACGCGCGCTTCAAGGCCGCCAGGAGCGTAATCATGCAGGGTATCCGCTCAACCATGTGCGTGCCTCTGCTTGTGCGGGACGAGTTTTTGGGGGCATTCCACATTGATAGCGTCCTAACCACCGGTGCTTTTACCGAGAAGGACCTCCTTCTGTTTTCCGGCATAGCAAGCCAAGCCGCCATTGCCATCCAGAACCAACGACTAGCAAAAAAAATCGAATCCGAAGCAGCCACCCGTGCCCAGTTTCAGCGCCTACTGTCCCCCCAGCTCGTAGATCAACTCGTCGCTGGCGAGCTCACCCTAGACCGTGGGGGTTCGCTACGGGAGGTCACCATGCTTTTCGCGGACATTCGTGGTTTTACGGCCCTCAGCGAGCGCAACCCGCCAGGAGTGATGGTTGAGACGCTCAACGCCTACTTCGAGGTGATGGTCGACGTATTGTTCGACCACGGGGGAACGCTCGACAAGTATGTTGGGGATGAAATCATCGGCCTTTTCGGCGCCCCCGTAGCGATCGACCAAGCCCCGCTACGCGCGATTCGCTGCGCACTCGACATGCTTCGCGCGCTGACGGATTTCAACCGGCAGCGCCTGCAGGCCGGATTGGAGGCGATTGAGATCGGGATTGGGATCAATTCCGGTTCGGTCATCGCTGGAGCGATCGGTTCTCGCCGAACGCTCCAGTACACCGTTGTTGGCGACGCGGTCAATGTCGCGTCGCGCCTCTGCTCTGTCGCCGCCGCCGGAGAGATTATTGTGAGTGATTCTACTCTGCGAAGTTGCCGTGATCAGGTCGCCGTCGAGCAACGACATCCGGTCACCGTGAAAGGCAAAGCCCAGTCGCTGCGCATTTTTCGCGCGGTGGGACTCCGAGAGCCTGCTTCAGTGATCCACGACTGCACGAAAGGCGCCCAGTAGCAGGGGCGACGACCGGGCTGACTCCGATCCAAACGGACGCGTGCCAAAACGCCAGAAGCGTCCAGAAGATACAACGACTGGCAGGAGAACTGGGCTAGCCGTTCCACTCGCATGCACCCGGGACCACAGGGGACACGCGGTCCCAACGGGTCGACCGACGTCCTGGGGAAATCTAGCCGACGTGCAGACCCATATGCCGCCGCGCGGTAAAGAAGTCCTCGCTTATACTGTAAAGGACCAGTTCCTTGATTTTGTCCTTCGGAGTCATCGAACTCCCGAGCTGTGACTGCTCCTGTGCAATCATGTGAGCCGCCACCGCCAGGTCCCCGCAAAGTAAAAGACCAACCCGATAGCAGGTGAGCTCCATAGCGGACGCCCAGCTCTTGACGTCGGCCGAGCCACCTTGGTCCACAAACTTCCGCATCAAGGTCTTGAGCTGGTCTTGTTGTCCGGAACTCATTCGGCCGGAGATTTCGCGAGCGATCATGTCGAAATCGCGCAACTCTCCCCCCTCGGTGGCACGCAGCTCGATGCCGCAGATCCGCATGCAAGCCATGAACACCTGCCGCAGGTTCTGGGGGGAGCGCGACAAGGCGACGAAACTGTAGTGCGGCGGATACAACTCCGCCATATAGCGCCCCATGGCGAAGGCCAGGTGAGCCTCGCTCATACCCCGCAACATGTTTGCGAAGACCAAGATGGACGGCGTGACGTGATTGTCACGCTTGGTATTCATCAGCGTCATGTCGCCAGGGTCCTGCGCTCGCAAGTAGACGTCTGGCTTCGCCACGCCGAGCACATCTTTCACGTAGTTGGCGATACGGGAAAACGCGGATGGATCCGTCGAGATGTCCACCAGGTCAGAGGGACGAACCGTCGGCGGCAATTCCTGTGCTTGATATGCAGCCACCGCGGGTGCAACCACACCCAGAATCGCCGTGAGATAGGGATCCTCCTGAGGATGGAACACGTACTTGCGCATCACGTCCTCCGAGAGCCGTTGCCGCGCTTGCACGAAACGAGGTCGGCGGTACTTCTCAAACAGGCGAGCCTCTTCCTTGTCCGCTTTCTTCAGGAACACGAGCACCGCAGCGACACAAAACGCCTTGTCCAGCTCACCAGCGCCGCTGAAGATGTTGAACATCGCATGATAGCTTTCCGTGCGAAAAGGCTCGTGGGCGATGAGCAACTGATGCTGGCGCACGGCCTCCGAAGAGTATTTGGCCCGGTCCTCACCTAAAAGCTGTTCGTAGAGCTCGGCTAGGATGACGCGCCGCTGAACGTTCTTCGGCTCGTATTGCAATGCGACCTCGAACGCAGCCGCCGCCGACTTGTAGTCCCGCAACCGGCTGCGGTAAACTTCACCGAGGTTGGCCCAAAGCGCCAATTTAAGCTCGCGCTCGCCCTTCTCCGGCAACCGCTTCAGCATCTTGCGATAAGCACGCTCCAGTGTTTTCCAGTCGCGTGTCTTCGTGACCATGCGATCCAGCGCCTGAAACGCCTTAAGCATGGAGGGATCGTCATCAAGTACCTTGTTGAAACGATCGATCGCCTCGTCGTGAGCACCCGTCTCATCGCGTAACAAAACGGCTGCCGTGTAATTATAGCGGCTCCGCCGCGTAGCATCCGCCTCGATATCAACGATATGATCGAGCATACGGATTGCGTTTTCCCAATCCTTCGCTGTGGTGTAGAGGTCAAGCATCGTATGCAACAGCGCAAAGTCGTTGGGCTCAAGCGCCAGTGCCTCGCTGTAGGCATCGGCAGCCTTCTTCCGATTCCCAAGCTTCTCGATATAGAGCCCACCAAGTTCTTTGAGCAGCGCGGCACGATCGTCGGGCGAGGCCACCTCGGTCAGAGCCCGTTTGGCCTCGATCACGCCTTCCCAGTCATTTGCGTCGGTCTGTAGCTCGATGATCGCCTCTAGGGTCGGCCGATGACTGGGGTCAACCTCCAACGCCTTTTCTAGATAGTTCAGGGCCTTGCGTGGCTGCTCTTGGCGACGCTTGATCGCCCCAAGACGATGGTACACAAGTACGGTTTCCTCGACCGACTGGCTATCCCTGTGCTGTACCAATATGGTCTGGTAAAGCTTGAACGCCTTGTCCCACTGTTCCTCCTTGAACAAGATATCAGCCATCCCCGCGAGGACGGAATAGTCGGTCGAATCCAGATCGTACGCGCGCTTAAAATATCCGTATGCTTTGCTCGCGTCGTCAAGGCGCTCTGCCGTTCGTGCCGCTTCGAGGTAGAGGTCGCGCAGCTGTTCGTCATCGTAGTCCAGCTGGTCCGACTTACGCACGAGCATCTCGTAAATGGGAGCCGCCTCCGCGAATCTCGAATCCTCGGCATACATCCCAGCAAGTATCTTGCCAACAACAACGTGCTCGGGATCGACGGACATCGTGACCGCGAACAACTCCGTGGCCTTCGTCCGTTCTTCAAGCTGCTCAAGGTAGATCATCCCAGCTTGCGCAGCCAGCTGCGTCTTCCTGAGCGGGTTCTGTGCAGCCTCCGAAGCCGTCTGCAACGCTCTCGTTGCTTTGAGCCAGTCGCTACGGTTCTCGTACAACTCCGCCAGCAGCGTCAACGCCGGCACATGCCCCGCATCGAAGATCAGAGCTTGATTCAGGTATTCCTCGGCCTGTACCTCCTCCCCTAGACGCTCAAGGTACAGCCTGCCCATCCGGGTAAGCAGTTCCAGCTTCGCCTCGGGGTCTTCGCTCAGCTCCACCAGTCTCCCCATCGTCCCCACGGCTGCGCCCCAGTCTTCCGTCATCTCCTGCAAGCGACTCAAAGTATTGGCAGCGGCAAAAGACTGTGGCTGCAAGTCTAGAATCTCCTGGTACGCTTCAACAGCGCGATCGACATCCTGAATGTGGGTCTCGAAGACGCCACCCAGCGCAGTCAATAGCTCCACCTTCACGGCCGCGTCGTCGCTTGCTTCGATATGCGAACGATAGGTCTCCACCAGTTCGGCCCACCGCTCCAGTTCAGCGTACAAAGTTTCGAGCTGGCGATAAGTGCCGTCCCTTTGGGAATCGAGCGTGATGATCTTCTCAAGCACCTCGGCCGCGCGCGCGGGGTCGTTCACTGGCCCCGTAAGGGCTCCTGTCATCTTTTCGTAGATACTGATCTGCTGCTCGGCGTCCACGGTGGCGTCTAGTTGTGCATCTAGAACGCTCAGATACTGGCCAATATCGTCCGCAGCGAGGTACAAGCGCTCCAGCGCTTGCAGAACCTCCCGCTCAGTGGGCTCATTCTCGACAATCTCTTGATACGTAGAGATCGCCGCCACAGGGTCACCCAGGGCGGCCTCCTGGATGGAACCGATCCTTTTGCGTAACAACAGCACCTCGTCCAGATCTTCGCTTATGGCCGCGCACTGCCGCAACACGTCCACAAGCGCCGCCCACTGTCCTTGCTGCTCGTAGAGCCGGATGAGTGCGTCGAGCGCGAGACGGCTTTCATTGTCGATCTCAAGTACCGCGCGATACGACTCGACCGCGGCGGGCAGGTTCTGCTGTCCAGTCTCTTGAACCTCCGCTAGATCCAGGAGTGTCCGCGCATGGACTTCGGGGTCCTGTTCCAGCGGCACGATCCGTTTCAAGCTTGTCGCTAGTTCTTCCGCGTCGCCCGCTCGCCGATAGAAATTCGCCAATTCGCGCAACGCGTTCAGGTTCTCCGCATTAATCTCCAGCGCTTTCTGCAATGATCGGATCCCGAAGTCCGGCCGCTCGAGATGTTCACCGTACCAGCGACCGATCTTCACCCAGAGCTCACAACGCTCTTCCGGGTCCTCAAGCTGCTCCACCAGCTCGTTGTATTCGGCAAGCAATTCGTTCCACTTGTCGGCCTCGCTGGCCAGTCGTTCCAGTTCCCGGGAGGTATCTTCGTTGGAGTAGTCGATATTGAACGCGGCCTGGAGAACCTCGAAAGCGCTATCTTTGTCGTCGAGTTTCTCCTCAAAAATTCGGCCCGTACGCTGAAGATACTCCACTTTTGCAGCTGCATCCTCCGTGTGTTCGGCACGGGTCATCAGCAACTGCGCCAGTGATTCCCATTCCCCGGTATCGGTATAGATCGTTTCGAGCGCGTCCCCGGCCGGGCGATGATTCACATCAATCTCAAGAATCTGGATATACGCCGCAGACGCCTCAGCCTTGCTCTCGAGTCTCTCATCCCACATCGAGGCGATCTGCATGAGCACATCGAGCCTACTGTCGGGATCCTCCTCCAGCACTTCGCTCTTGCGTTCCAAGACTTGGATCGCATCCGGCCACTGCGCCTGGGCGAGATACAACTGTTCAAGAGCCTGAAGCGCTTCCATATCCTTCTCGTCGATGGCGAGCACCCGCTGCCAAGCTTCGATCGCATCCTGCGGCTGCATTAGGTACTCACCCTGAATCAAGCCGGCTTGTGCGCACAGATCACGCATCGTCTCCCAGCCCAAGCGCTCGTGCCCCAACGCAATCAGTCGCTGGATGACGTCGATGAGTTCGACCCAGGCCTGCCGCTCTTCGTAGACACGTTTCAGTGCGGACAACACCTCAATATTGTCAGTGTCCAGCTCCAGTGCATTCAGCCAAGCATCGATCGCCTGACGCTCGGAGTCTAGGTGCTCGCTGTACGCTTCTCCCAACTGTTGATAGACGTGCACCTTCTCGTCTGTATCGTCCAAGACAGCAAGCCGCCGCTCGAGCACGACAGCAAGCTCCTCCCAACGACCCGCGCTGCGGTGCAGACCGGCGACCTCCCCAAGGGCCCGAGGATCTTCGCCGCGCAAATCGAGCACGCGGGCCCAAAGATCCAGCGCATCACCCTCGCGTCCGAGGGTATCCGATGCGATCTTTGCCATACGCTCGTAGCAACGAGCCATATCTTCGTCTGTACCCGCCGTATCAACCATCCGCTGATAGTTGTCGAACAGAGCCTCCCAGTGGCCTTCGCCCAGGTGCAATGCTTCGAGTCGAGCAAGAGCGTCAGTATTCCGATTGTCATGTTCCAAGGCGCGCTTATAGGCCGCGATCGCCTGCTCGGAATTTCCGAGTTGGTCCTCGAAAACATGAGCGAGACGCAGCTCAAGCAACGCTAGGTTCTCGCTGTCCAGGGTCGCCGAAATATGGCGACGAAGTACGTCCGCCACCTCTTCCCACTGCTCGGTCGCGGCATACAACCGCGCGAGCGCTTCTAATGCGTCACCTTGCTCGGGGTCGACCTCGAGTACGGACCGATACATCTGGACGGCACTCTCGTAGTCTTGGAGGCGCTGCTCTAGGACCCGCGCCGAGCGAGCGTAGACAGAGAGTCTAATTTCAGGGGATACCCCCCCATCGGCCTGCAGGATTTCGTTGCCCACTTTGACGATATAGGCCCACTCTTGGGTGAGTGCAGCCAGCCGTTCCACCTCTTCGGCGGCATGCTCGCTCAGGGGGTCGTCCATATAGGCCCGCAGCCACCAGATGTAGGCCTCGCCGCTATCACCGAGGCGACGCTCGCAGATCTCAGCCACGTTCTGAACGATGGAGAGGCGCTCGTCTGTGTCCTCCGTGGTCTCCAATTTGACTTCCCCCAACTTGACAAGCTGCGGCCACGCTTCGCTTGAGTAGTAGAGCGGCTCCAGAATCTCCGCGATCTCGCGCTGGCGCTCCCCCCCCGTAAACATGAGCTCCAGGGCCTCTAGACTCGACCCGTGCTCAGGATTCTCGGTCAGAATTTCGCGGTAGACATCCACCGCACGGGCCATGTCCTGGAGGTTGTGCTGATAGATCTGCGCCGTTGTGAACCGTAGAGCAGTCGCTTCGTCTGGATCGCTAGCCCCGGCGATCTTGCGCTGTAGATTCCTGACCACATCTGTCCATCGCTCCAGACCTTTATACAGTTCGTCCAGCGTGTCGATCGTCTCTCGGTCCTCGGGGTCTGCCTCGAGTGCCGCTTCGTAGCGCAGCACAGCCGCATCGATATCTTGTAGTTTATCGCGCTCGATCGCCGCGATACGCCGCTGGGTGATCAGCTTGCTTGCGGGGTCCATATCCCTCTCGGCGTGCGCGCCCAACAGCGCCGCAAATCGCTTCCAGTCGCCAGTGACGTCTGCAAGGCGCTCCATGTGCTCCATCGCAAGCTCATCGCGCGGCTCGATGGCGAGGATGCGCGCGTACGCCCCGAAGGCGTCGTCGAAC
Organism: Nannocystaceae bacterium; assembly: GCA_036479215.1. Taxonomy (GTDB): domain Bacteria; phylum Myxococcota_A; class Polyangia; order Nannocystales; family Nannocystaceae; genus FL481. Next base: position 80,279 of record JAZGFE010000196.1, read on the forward strand.
GCACTCAGTTGCCCTTCACAGATCGCCGCTATTTGGTGCAGTCGCTCGACTCGTACGACTGGGTCGTCGCTATGTTTGATGACGACCTCGTAGAGCTCTATCAATTTGGGCCAGGCCGCGAGGTCCCGGTAGAACGGCTCAAGAACATACGCGGCCGCCATGGGCTCAGCGTCCTCATGAACCATCTGATCGAGGGCCTCGATGGTCGGTTTATGCCCCGGGTCGTGGGCGAGGACGGCACTGTACCCTTGCACGGCACGCGCCGAGTCGCCAAGGTTTCCAGCCCACAGCTGCGCGACACGAAAACGCAGGGCGGTCTTCTCCTCGGGGCGCTCGGCGATCTCGAGTGCGCGCTCGAGAACCTGCAGCTGGTCTAGCCAGCGCTCCGCGTTCCCGTAGAGACGATCCAGCGCGGCAATCGCATCGTATTGTCGCGGGTCGGTTTCGAGGATCGTCTCGTAGGTGTCGATGGCGCGGTCTATGTTCTTGAGCTCCACGTCATAGACTTGGCCGAGCACATGGAGCAGCCGGCAGCGCTCATCGGGGTCCTCGACGATCTCCGTCTTGCGCGTGTAAATATCTTTGAGGCACTCCCATTGCTCGAGCCGTATGTAGAGTTTCTCCAAGGCGTCGAGCGCTGCGCTGTCGCTATCATCGTGGGCAAGTACCTGTTGATAGTGCTCGATCGCCCCCTCGGGGTCATCCATCACGGTTTCGCGCACGTTCGCTGCGTACAGCAGCAATTGTTTTCTGTCGTCCGCGCTATCTACGAGCGAGGCTTTGCGTGTCACGGCGTCCACCAGTGCTTCGTAGCTATTCGTCCGCCGATGCAATTCGATCAGTGCGTCCATCGCCTCGAAGGTTCCTGGGTCGATCTCCAGGATGCGCTCGTAGGCTTTCGCCGCCTGTGCGGGGTCGTTGACGACGGTCTCGAAGAGGACGGCGATGCGACCGAGCACCTGAATTCGCATGTGATCGTCAACAATATCGGTCACGCACTTCTCGTACAGTGCGATCAATTCGGTGTGCGCCCCCATCTGTTCCGCCAGGCTCTCCAGCCGGCGCTGCACATCCTGGTTGGAAGGATCCTCTCGGAACGCGCGGCCTATGGCCGTGAAAGCCTTTTCTGGCTGCTCGCCCGCAATCTCATGGAGCTCGCTGATTTGGGACAACAGCTGCAGCTTCTCACTCGGATCGAGCGAGCGTGCGACCATGATTTCGTACGCTCGAATGAGCTTCGGCCACTCGTTCTGTGCGCGATACAACGGCTCGAGAATGCGAGCGACGGTCAACTGCTGCTCACTGTCGTCGAGCATCGTCTCCAAGGCGGCCGCCGCGACTGCATTCCCGGGCTCGAGCTCGAGCACGCGGCGATAGAGATCGACCGCCAACGGTGCTTGCTGGGTGTGGGAGAGGCGGAGGTCACCAAGCCGAAGATTCAGCGCGACCTGCTTCTCGGGCCCCTCGGCGACGGCCAACTGCCGCTCGAGAATCTCCGCTAGCTCTGTCCAGCGTTCTTGTGCCTGGTAGAGACGGTCTAGGGCCGAGATCGCTTGCGAGTTATTCTCCTCGTCTGCGACAATATCGGTGTAGGTGGCGATCGCGTCATCCACCGCCGCAAGCATTTCTTCCTGCAGGTACGCGATCTGAAAACGAAGTTGCTGGCGCGCCTGGGGGTCGTCCTCAAGCGCAACTTTGCGCCTGAAAATCTCTAGCAGTTCTCCCCAACGCTCGCTCCGTTCGTAGAGGACCTGGAGCGCGCGCAGAGCATCGTCATTGTCGGGATCGATCGCCAACGCGCGCTGATAGCAACGGATGGACTTGTCGCTCGCACCCAGTTGTTGATCATAAACAGCCGCCAACTGACCAAGCAAGCTCTGCATCAGTTCGCTTGGCAAGTCCTCCGAGATCGCAGCCTCGTACAGCCCTGCGAAGTCCTCCCAACGCCCCTCGATCGCGGCGAGCTGCTCGATCGCTTCGCGTGCAGCGGCGCTACTGGGATCGATCGCAAACGCGCGGCTGTACGCAGAAAACGCAGCGGCATGATCGTGGGTAGCTTGCGATAAAATCGCGCCGATGCGAAGCAGTATCCCGAGGCGCGCTGTATCAGAGGTCTGCGCTGCGTTCTGGATTTCGAGACATTCTACCAGCTGCGGCCACGCCTCTGTCTGCTCGTAGATGGGCAGGAGTATCTCCGCGACCGCCGTCCGCAGGTCCCCATCTGCGAGGCGCGCCTCAAGGCCTGCCCGCGCGCTCGCGTGCCCTGGGACCAGTCCCAGCACCTGCCGCCATAGTTCCACGGCCGACCGATCGTCTCCGAGCCGATCCTCGTGCAGGCTGGCCAACCGCGCGAGCAGATCAGCCCTCTGCCCCGGCTCCCTGTCGCCACTTGCGTCGTATTCTCGCCGAACAATCTCTGCCAGCTCAGGCCATCGCTCAAGGTTCGTATAAACACGATCGAGGGACGCCAACACCTCAGGCTCATCCTCGCCTTCCGCCAAGACCGCGACATAGGCCTCAGCGGCCTCTTCGTTGTTTCCCAGCTGCTCGTGCAAGCTGGCGATGCGGCCTTGAGTCTGCCGCCGGTCCTCGGCGGTGGTAGCCAACGATAGTTTCGTGCCAAGCACTCGAAGCAGATCGAGTTCTCTCCCCTGTGCGAGGTAGATCCTTTCCAGCGAGGCGAGGGACGTCCGCTGCTCGGGCGCGATCTCCAAGATCGCCTGATGACCTTCGAGCGCTTTGTCGAGCTCGTTGAGGTGTTCCTCATACACTTCGGCCACTGTCAGCCGCAGCGCCAAGCTGTCCGTCGTTGCGCCGTATTGCTCATAGGCGGCCTCGAAACTGGTCACCAACTCGTTGTGCAGCTGGGTCTCTCCCAGGAGGCGGCGCATATTCTCCGCGGCCTCAGCCAGAGTATGGTCGACGGCGAGGGCGTCTTTATAGTAGCCGAATGCCTGGCCCCGATCTCGCGCGACACGTTCCGCCAGGTCGGCTAGGCGCATCATTAACGTGAGTCGCTCAGCGGGGTCGTCCGTGTGTCGCAGTTTGATCCCCAGCGGAACGGCGAGCTGCCGTTCGTCCTTGGCGGCCTCGTAGCGGGCGATAAGTGCCTCGGCAATCACAAGGTTGTCCTGGTCCGTGGTCAACGCCTTTTCGAGGGCTCGAATCGCGCGCTCGGGCTTCTCCAGCCGTGCCGTGTACAACTCGGCGATCTTCAGGAACAATTGAGTACGCGCGTCGCCCTCAACGTTGTCGAGCTCCCGCTCAAGCACGCGTACGAACTCCGCCCACTTGTCTTGTTTGGCGTAGAAGGACTCGAGGCGCTCCATGTCGCCCTGCGCCAGGTAGAGCTTCTTTAGCGCGTCTTTTGCGCGCCGGCTGTTGGGGTCCACATCGTGCAGCGTCTCCCACGTTCGAATCGCCAGCTCCTGGTCGCCCAACTTGTCGGAATAGATGAGGCCGAGTTTGACGAGGTACTGGGCCTTCTTGGGCTCATCGTCCAGCACCTCGACTAGGGTGGACAAAGTGCTCGCCAGCGCGTCCCAGTCTTTGGCGCGCTCTTGGGTATGCTCCAGATGCTCCAGAGCCTCAAGATTCGACGGATCGTGATCTAGCACTTCCGACCAGAGTTTGATCGACAAGGCCGGTTTCTTGATCTTTGTGCCCGCCACCCGGGCGATCTCGAGCAGGCGCTCGTGGCGTTCGGTCGGGTCGTCGACGAGCGCGAGTTCTCGCCGCTGCACGTCGATCATCTTCTCCCAGTCGCGCCGTCGCCCGTACAGCTCCTTAAGCTTCGTCACGGCTTCTGCATTGTACTCGTCGACCTCCAGCACTGCCTCGTAGCTCTTGATCGCACCGGCCTGGTTATTGAATTTCTCGAGCAACCGGTTGCCGGCTTCGAGATTGAGCGCAGTTTTCTGCTCGGGATCGTCGGTCAACTCCGCTCGCCGACGAATCCGAGCGATGTAGTCTGGCCAGCGCTTCATTTGCTCGAATTGCTTCTGCTGAGCAGCGAGCACCTCCAGCAGTTTCTCTGTATCCCCGCGACTCTCGGTCAATTTCTCCAGTTGGGCCAAGGCTGTGATCACAAGGCCTGGTTGACGCAGATTCTCGCTATATATCCCGAGCAGTTCCCAGTACAACGGCTCTTGCTCGTCAGCCGTATCTGTGTGCTTGATCTGATCTTTGTACAGTTCGGCGAGGTTGCTCCATTTCTTGGCTTCTCGGTAGAGTAGCTTTAGTCGCTCCCGAGGTGCCCGCTTCTGTGGCATTGCCAAAACGGCCTCGCGCCAAGCATCCATTGCACGCTTCCCGCCTTGTGAGTCGGCAGCCACGGCCTTCTCGACCAGAATCAACTCTGCATCGCTGAGCGCCTCATCTTGCAGACCAGGCACAGAGGAAAGGTCCACAGGCTCGCTGCTCGTGGCGAGAACTGCCTCCTTCGGCTTTTGGGTCGCCCTTTTTCCTTTTTTTCGTTTCTTCCCGGGCTTCGACTCGCTTGCGACTTCGGAAGCGCCACGCCCCCCATCGTCGGGGTCGAGAGTGAACGCGCGCACGACGGGATGCTCTTTGCCGCGATCCCCCGCCCGCTCGAACAGCCGGGCTGCAGTCTCCTGATCGTGGAGCTGTCTCCAAGCCAACTCCCCGGCCTCGATCGCGAGGACCGCAATTTCGTCCTGGTCATCCAGGATCGCCAGGCCTCGCTCGGCCAACGGAACGAGGCCGTCGATCTCGCCGGTCTTCTGCGCTTCAACCTTCACCGAACGATAGGCGGCCAGATGCCAGGCCGCCTCTGGAGTCTCTCCACCCTCGACATACACAAGCTCCAGCGCCCGGCGGTGGAAATAGGCCGCCATCGACGGGTTGTCTAGCCGAATCTGCCAGACGAGCGCGGCTTGGGACAGGAGACGTAGGTGCTCGACCTCGTCGCTAGCACGCTTGGCTCGCCGGTCCTGCAGCTTCTGGATATGCTGCAACTGGCCGGCGTCAGCGAGCAGAGTCTCTGCCAGAAACCCGGCCTCGTCGTTGCTCGGATCGGCCTCGAGTGTTTTGAACAATAGCGGGAGGAGGCGCTCATCGCCGCCCGACTCCTGTTGCAGCATACGGGCGCACCTGAAATACTTCGCCGCTAGCTCGCAGTCCTGTGCCTCCAACCTCGCGCCCAAAATATCGTCGGCGCCTGTTGACGCTTTGATCTCGGTCTCTACCTCCGCGTACGCTTCTTCCCAGGTGGCGCGCTCGTAGTCGATCTCCCGGGCCCGGGCCGCGTACAGCGCGTTCGCCGGGTCCCCGGCAGTCGCCCGCTCCAGATGCTTCCGCGCCGCATCGACCTGGCACTGATTGAGCAGTGCGCGACCGTAGGCATAGTTCAGCTCCGGACTGTCGGGATCGTTGCGAACCTCGAGCCCGGCCAGGCGGACGACCATCTCCAGGTGCCCCATCTCCTGGTAGATGGACCGCGCGCGCGCGAGAGCCAATGCGTTCGTTTGGTCGAGCTTAAACGCCTGTTGGTAGCACTTCATCGCTCGCGCTTTGTCCAGTAGGAGCCTTTCGCAAGCGCCGGCCAACTCAAACAACGCGGCCGAACGTTCCGTCTTATCGCTGATAGCTCCAACTTCGGACTCGACCTCGTCTACGATCGCCGCCCAATCCTGGCGGGTTCTCAGGCTCGTCTTGATATGCTGCGTGATGTCCATCTCGCCCCTATCGCCGGTATTGCGGCCGTGCGCGCGGGAATTGCCGCGCTTCGATATATCACGTCACACTGTCCGGCTCCAACGACGGCGCGTCGTCGGCACTCGTCCGCTGCAAACGACGCAGCGTGGGCCGCATGGCCGTTGGCGGGCGAGGCTGCGTTCTCGCAGAGGGTGGGGCTTGTGCACAGAGGGGTCGAGGCGTCGAGGCGCCGCGTAGCCAGGCCCGTGTGTCCCTGTGCCGGTCCGTTCATGATACCAGCGCCGGAACGCTTCTAGCTTCTCGGTCCGACGCGCAACGTCGCGTCGCTGCCGGGCCTCGTCTCCCCGCCGGGCGTGAAGTATGGCGAACGACGCGACATTTCCCGGTCCCGGGTTGGGCCGACGACGCTACCCAGGCGTCCGCCCCATCCACGTCCGGCTAGCGCCAAGCGACGGCCACCATCCCCGGCGGCCACCTTGTGGCGGCAAAACACGCAGTCGCGCCTGCGTCTGTCGGACCTCGCTGGACGACAGGCGCTACCGTGCTAGATCACGTCTTGCATGCGAGCAAGCGTGTTGCGTGCAGCGCGCTGGGTATCCTCGGGTACTCCGTTCGCCTTCTTGAGGAAGGCCTCCAAATTTTCCACGGCGTCCGTCTTCTGGCGAAGTTCAGCATACGCCATACCCAAACCGAACAGCACGTCCGGCATATCTGGATCGATAGCTTTCGCCTTCTTGAACGCATCGATAGCCTTGGGCGCCTGCTTCAGCGACAGGTAAGCCCTCCCGAGTCCGTTCCACATCGCAGCGTCGGTGTCGTTCACTTTCACGCCCGTATCGAGCACGGCCATCGCCACGTTGGCAAACCCATAGTCTATGTACATGTTTCCCAGAGACACGAAGGCAGAGCTGTATTTCGCATTGAGAGAGATGGCGGCCCTGTAGGCGGCATCCGCCCGCTTGGGCTGGTCCAGTTTCTCGTGCAATACACCCATACGGTACTGGGCTTTGTACAACTTCGGGTTGATCTTCACCGCCTCCTGAAACGAGCCGATAGCGGCTTGGCGCTTCCCGTCCCGCTCGCTCACGGACGTGCCGGGTTGGTCACCTTGCGCAGCGACCACGATGCCGAGGTCGTAGTGGTACGAGCCGTTGGGGGCCTCCCCCATATTGGCTATGGCAGCTTGATACGCGCTCGCCGCATCGACCCACTTACCCTGCTTCCGATACAGTTTGCCAAGCGTCGAGTGCGCCAGACCATGGGATGGATCGAGCTGGATGGCCTCCTTAAGCCCCTGTTCGGCCCCCGATAGGTTCTCCTTCTTCAGTTGTTTGATCCCTTCATTCATGCGGTGGATAGAATCCACGCGGGACTGACTGGTCAGGTTGCACGCGGTCGCGCACAGCAGGGGTACCGCAAGCGCTACGGCTCCGAAAATTCGTCGCATCAGATCACCTTTCGAGGGACTGCATCATACCTGCGGGCGACCGCTGGTGACAAGAGCACATTGCTTCGCTCCGCATGGGTTCAAGCGTCATGCAGCCAGTCTTCCGGCCGACAGCGCGCTGGTCGCTACGAAAACGTCCAGAACCCGTCGTGAGCACGCTACGGCCGGGGCCCTGTCGAATGGCACGCACACCGGGGTCGTAGCTGGCTGCGGTACATCGATCCGGTGCGCTCGCTCCCCGCAGCAAGTCCGGCGGCCACGCACTAGGCGACGGAAGCAGCCGCTGCACCAGCAGCCTATCACAGGCACACACGCGACGAAGGCGTACGAGCCTCACCGGCAACGTACGCCCCAAAGCATCCCCGCCTCTCGCTGAACCATATCCCCCCGTGTCGTTTCGGGAGCCGGCCACGGTGGCCGGCTCTGGAGGGGAGGGCGCGGCGCTACGTGCTTAACTTGAACGGGTAGGTAACGATTACGTTGCCGCCGCCCTTCGGCCGCGGGAATTTCCAGCGCCTGACAGCCTTGGCGATACAATTCGCCACCGAGCGGTCTTTGAGTGTGGACTCCTGTACAACCGACGTGCCCACCTTACCGGTGCCCGTAATCACGAAGTTGATGGCTACGCGACCGGCGAGATTCGGGTTCTTGGTGAGGCCCTGATTGTAGCAAGATGTGACCTCGTTGATATGCGCCCGTACGATCCGGCGGATGATGTTCTTATCTAGTGCGCCTTGTACTTTCGCCTTCGCCTGCCGCACGCGGGGGCGCCGCTTGCCTTTGCCACCGAAGCCGGCTCCTGAGCCGCGCCCGTATCCCGACCCTGTGCCTCCACCGCCGCCCTTACCGATCAGCCCGGTGTTCCCCAAGCCGATGGTGCCTTCTCCGGTACCGCCACCTCCCCGGCCGGTCCCGACCAGACCCAGGCCGCCGACACCATAGGCCTCGCCGATTTCAGTCCCAGTCAGCCCGCCCCACACATCCTCGTCGTCGTTCCCGACCGCGAACGCACCACCGAAGGGCGAAGCGAGGAAGTGGCCGCTTTGCGCGGACAGCACGCCAAGAATGCCCGCCTGGCGTGCAGTCATGTCGGGGTCAAAGTTGCGGGCCATTTGCGGAATGGCGTCCTTGGGACCCTTCATCGCGTACAATCCGGCCTTATTCTTGCTGGTCGGCTTTCCCATCTTGCCTTCCTCGCCCTTGTGCCGTTGGCCGGTGCCGCCTGCCTCCTCATCGTCATCCTGGTCCGTCTCTGGAGGCGGCTCCTCTTCCTTCACCTCATCGGGCTGATTCATGTAGCCGACGAAGCGGTTCTCGCCGAGATCCTCGTCGAAATCGAACGCCAGAATGTTCGCCGGGATCATGCGCATGAGGATATACAGCGCCAGCGACACAACGCCTGTTCCACCGCTGTAGGCCCAGAACGGCCAATCCGTTTCGCCGCGGCCCGCGATGATGGCCCCCGGATTGACGGTGTTAACATGGAAGGTGACATCGCCGTGGCGCACACGACAGTTCACAGCCGGCGGAAGGGGGAAAGAGAAAGAAGATCCAGCCCCCGCCGCACGTCCCGAACTGACGAGGTCTTGCAGCGAGATCCTTTGTCCATCCAGTGTGACGTCGCCCGTCATCTCGCGTGTGAAGTTCAGGGTGAAGTCGCCGGCTCCGCCGCCGGAAACCAGTGGATAGGCGACGGAGTCTGGCAGTCCTTGCGGCGGCACGTGGAACACAGCGTCATGTCCCTCGCCGATGGTGTAGCTGTCGGTGGCTCGCTCGCGAAGCCGCGTACCGCCGAGCAAAAGTGGAGCAAGCCCAAGCAGAGAAATGGCAAGCCCGAGGCCGCCCGTTCCCATCCCGGGGACACGGGGCGCGGGCAAGCCCTCCTGCTGAGCCACGAGGGCCTTCTTCTTGTGCGTCGCCCAATCCCGCGTGACCTCATACCCAAACAGCCCCAGACCCGTAACGAACAGAATGGTACCCGCGCCGATGAGCATCGGCGCGCTGCTCTTGCGAGACTTGACCTGGCCCACGTGGGTGACGTCGAGCGCGGTTGTGCCGTACATCGCTACGACTTCCGCCACCTGCCCATCGTGGGTCTCCACCCCGCTCAGATCCACGGCCACAGGCGGCGCCGCTACGTAAGCAGCCGCCGGCGAGGACGCTGCGTAAGCGGCCGCCGGCGGGGCTGCTGCAGCGGGAGGCGGCGCGGGAACGGTCTGTGCGACGGCCTGAGGGGCCGGCTGTGGCGCGGCCGCGACGGTCTCGGCGACCTCTACCTGGATCCGATACGGACCGAACGACAGCGTGTCCCCCGTGCCCAACGGTGCGTTCTTGTCGATCTGCTGTCCATTCAAGCTCGTGCCAGAAGCCGACCCGAGATCGATCACCCGGACGTCGCCCCCAGAGATCTCAATCACCGCATGCATCCGAGCGACGGTATCGTCTTCTAGACAGATGTGGCTGCTCTTGAGCTTGCCGATCTTGATGATCTCCTGCGACAGCGTCTTCGTCTCGACGAACTCTTCGTCGCGGTAGATATTCAGTGTGAGGGATTTCATCGCCATGTTCCGATCTTGAGCGCGTTCGTTGCGTCTTGGACAACGTCACTCGAGCTAGGTTCCCAAGGACGCGACTGTAGCGCGGGCCATCGCGCGGGGCACAATCAGAGGCAGAGACGGACCGTCGCTGCCTCCCACACGCCTAGATGTCCAAGGCCATCTTGATGAGCTGCGGCAGAAAATGACGCCGCAGCGTGATGAGGCTCGCGTGTTTCAGGCCGCCCTTGGCATTCACGAGTGCGCCCTCCGGCCTCAAGATTTCACCATCCACGTTGTCGTCCTCGAAGTCGTAGACTGTGGAACCGCCCTTGCTGCCCTTGAATGCGACATCGTCTGCATCCTGAGCGGCGGGCTCAGCGCCGTAGGCGACGTTGCTAGCTAGGGCAGCGGCCACCATGCACGGGAACAAGAGTGCGGATACGAACGTATTCATCGATTGTCCTCCGGTTCGTGTCCCGTGGGGAACGGGCCCCGGCGCGACACGCCACCAAACAGTAGGGTATCGCGCCGTTGAAGCGCTGTAAACTGCGTCCGCCACGCTGGAGCGAGCTTCCACAAACTTTGTTCGGCCGAGACTGCCTGAGCCGCACGTAGCCATGCGAACAGAATCTGAGGCTCCGTTCCCACCGGGTCGTGCCCGGAAGCTTCCTCATCCCCGCTGCCATGCTCGGCGCCCAATCTCGGCCCGTGGTTGAAGCAACATGGCAACGGTACGCATGTCCGGGGCGACGCCGCGAACCTATTTTTTCTTCTTGCCCGACTTCTTTTTGCTGCGACTGGCGTCGTCCTTGCCCGGAACACCTTTGGGGGACTTTGTCGACGCCGGTGTGGGGGTCTCCTCTTCCTCCATCGCCGCCATCGCCTTCGCCTCAAGATCAAGCATTCGTTTGCGCTCCTTCGCTTCCTCAGCCTTCGCCTTCACCTCCATCGCCTTCGCCTGCCGCTCGAGATCCTCCATCACACGAAAGGTACGGATCGCATCATCGATCACGACGACACGGTCCTTCGCATCCTCAACCCCGTCGGCATGGCTGGAGCTGGAGCCAGCCACTGAAGCATATTTGTTATAGTGCTTCTTCGCAGTGTTGTAGAAGGCCTCGATTTCCTTCGTCCCAACGTTGTCCTGGCCGATCAGATGTTCTTGGTTCAGGATCCCGAGATTGAAGTGGGGGCGAGGGTCCTTCCCGTCGACCTTCGCTGCCTTGTTGTAGTACTTCTTCGCGTCCTTGAACTTCTTCAGACCACGCTTGGCGACTCCCATCGCCAAATAGGCCTCGACGTTGCGTTTCTGGGCTGGATCCGTCAACGCGATAGCGAAACTCTTCTCCGCCTGGGTGTAGTCGCGGAACCGAATCGAAATAAATGCGATATTCAAGTTGGCATCTGTGTGCCGCGACTCGATTTCGACGGCCTTTAGGAACATCTTCAACGCCTCGATTTGGTTGTTATCCCGTTCGAGGAACAGCAGGCCGCGCAGGTTCCACAATTCTGCGCTCTGGTCGCCGCTATCCTTGAGAACACGGAGTGCCTGGTCCACGACCAAACCGGAGAGCACCAGGTACGATTTTTCCTCCAACCGCCCCTTGTCGAAATAAAGTCGTGCGAGGTTCTCGTACGCCTTCTTGTTTGAGGTGTCGACAACCAGCACATTGCGGAGCTGCTTCTCAGCCTCTTTAAAATCCTTGGACTTCGGGCTCTCCGAGTATTGATCTCGGTGGGCCACAGCGAGGTTGTTGCGCGCAGCGAAGGCTTTCGTCCTATCTGCCGCGACCGCCTTTTTGAAATAGTCGAGGGCCTTGCTCGTGTTGCCCTTTTTCCAGTGGATCACGCCGAGGTTATTGTACGCCGGCCAATACTTCGCCTTTGCAAGCTCTTCGTAGATCCCCTTCGCCTTGGCCCCATCACCGCACTCCTCAAACGCTGCCGCGGCATTGAACTTAGCGATGATCATCTGATCACCATATTTCTCATAGACCTTTGAAAAGCCTCCGGCCACGCGACCGCAGTCGCTCTTCGCCAGCGCCCCCCCGCCAGCGGCCTTGCTGTACGCCGCAGCCGCTCGGGCGAAGGCCTTGGTGGCCTCCTCGGAGGGATTTTCGCGGTTCCCCTTTTCGGCACCTGACAAATTCGACCCTGGTGCATTCGATCGCTTCTTACTGAGGACACCGCCCTCACCACCGCAAGCGGCGACTACGAGCCCGAGCCCGGCGATGCTTATGAGTGTGTTGAACTTGTTCATCGTGTTTCTCCGAGTTTAATGTGTGGGCGAGAGCTATTCGTCGTCGGTGTCATCCGTTGCCTCGTCACCGCTCGCGGGTTTCTTGGCCTTCGATTTTGCAGCTGGCTTCGCCTTCGTCCGGGTTCCGTTGGGGTTTGTGTACACGTCCACATGCGCAACGCGGCTGGTCGTGTAGATCGACTCCCCGTACGCCTCGTTGGTCGCAGGGTAGCGATCCGCGTCGGTCTGCTGCATCTCTTGCTCACACATGCGCGAGAACTCATTGAAGTACTTGTTTTCCGTGGAGCGTTCGAGGCAGTAGGTGTACGCCTCGATTGCCTTGGCGCGTTGAGGATCGGCGAACTTCGCCATCTCGTCGCAGTAGGCGTAGAACATATCCTCGCTCTTGATGATGTCGCTCGGCACGGGCGCCCGGTCCAGCTCGTCGGCGAAGTTTTGGTGTGTCGCAGCCGTGCGAGCCGCGGCGGCGAGGAGCCACGCCTTGCTGCCGCTCTTTTTGACCTGCGCATAGTCGGTAGCGAGGCTTTGCATGAGTTTGACCTTTTCCGCCATATACGCGCCAAGACGTTTCTCACTCTCGGCCTTGTTCTTCACCTGCTGTTTGTATTCCTTCTCCCACTTCGGAATGCCGGAGTCCTTCTTGTAGTCCTCAACCCCAAACGATAGTCCCGAGGGCATCTCCAACTCCAGAAAGCGCTCGTATTGCACGTCGGCGCGATAGACGAGGGCCATCCCCCAAGCGTTCTTGAAGGCTTCTTGCCTGTCCGAGTCCCCGCTAGGTATGTTCACTTTACCCTTGCCGGCCAAACGGAGCACGCTGGAAAAACGCTTCTGCGCCTCGTTGGCGAGCTTCTTGTCGCGTGCATGCACGGTGACGATCCCCTTGGTTGGTTCACCACAGCGTTTCGGCGCTACGTACTTCTTCTTTCCCTTGGACTTTCTCACCTTCCGCTCAAGTCGTTTTCGCTTTTCGATCTCTTGCACCGCAGACAACGCGCGTTTGCGTTTGATCGTGATACAGCTGTCATACAAGAGGTCTTTCGGGCACGACTGGCGCCACAGGATCTGCGCGACCACGGCTTCGGCAACGATCTGCCGATCTGCGCCGCCTCGCTTGCCGTAGGTCTTGAGGTACTCGAGTGCGTGGCCACGCACCTCGTCGTTGTCCGTGCCATCGCGGCCAAACAGGGCGTGCTGAGACCAGAAAATCTTGGCCGCCATCTGGACGTTCTTCTTTTTGAACATCGCCTCATACTGCTTGAGATTCTCTGCTGCCTTCTCCGACTCGCCGAGCCCTAGGCGGAAGAGATATGCGTTCTGCAGCGCTTGCTCCGCGAATTTGTCCTTCTTGTATTTCCCCGCGTATTGCTCAAAGTACGTGGCCGACTCCGGGAACATCGCGGCAGCCTGATAGCTCTCACCGAGGTAGCGCAGCGTCTTTTGGGCGTGCGCACTTGTGGGGTAGTTCTCCAGTAGGGCGGTCTGCAGGTCGATGGCGTCCTTAATTCTGTAGGCGGCGGTCGCGCATTCTGCCGCGTTCCAGAGCAGCGTATCCGCTTTGTCGTGGTCCTCGTTCTCGTTCCACACGTCTACGAATTGCTGCATACACTTCTCGAAGCCCTTCGGGTCACCGTTGGGGTCTCCGGCGAGGTAGGCGGCACCTGAGTCCTTGTACGCCATCCCCTTCTTCCAACCGATCCCCGCGAGCAGACGTGGCACCGCGTCCCGGATTTGATCCGCCTCCGGGTGGGTCCAGACCTTCATCTTTTGAAATTTATTGGCCCATTCCTCCAGGTCGTCGCTCGCCTTGATGGTGTCCTCGGCTGTGTTCCCGGTATCGACCCAGCGGATGGTCAACAGATCGAGCAGCATTTCCGAACACCATGCCGCATAGACACTCCCGTCAAATTTCACGAGGATCTCGCCCAGCAGCGGCTTGGCCTCGCCGAACTTGTTGTGGATCATCATGAGCTTCGCCCGGTGAAACATGATCTTCGGGAGCTCTTTGTCCTTTTTGTCCTTCACGTACTTCATGTATCTGTCGTACGCGCCGATCATCTCCCTCTCTTCTGTCGTGTAGTCTGTCTCGGGAAACTGCTTTGAGGCGTCGACCTTCGTGTTCTTGTCGCGTTTCTGTTTCTTCTTCTTGGACTCCTTGTAGGTGCACACACCCTCGGAGTTCGTCTTGCACGCCTTCGCCTTGCCACCGGTCTCGTCGTATTCCAGCGCATTCTTCATCGCCAGCATCTGCGCTTGCGCCGCGTCGCGGGTAAACTTGCCCTTCGGATCGAGCTCGAGTGTCGCCACGAACTCGGCATGCGCTTTGCGGAAATACTCCAGACCCTCCTCCCGTTTCGATTTGTCGCGGGAGTTGTAATGGTTGTCGGCGAGTGCCCACAACAACTCACCGTAGAAGTACTGGAGCTCATACGCGTCCTTGTCTTTCGGGAACACCTCAAGGAAATAGCGGTAGGCTTGTTCGGCAAGTTTGTAGGTAAGCGGGATCTTCGTCTTCATGGCCTCGTCATGCCACACGGTAGCCATCTGCTTCATCGTAGCGAGCGCATCATCACGGCACTTCCGCTTGATGGCTTTCTTGCGTTTGCTCTCCTTGTACTCGAGCCAATATTCGCCAAGGTGCTTGGTTTCGTTCCACTGCACTTGCTTGTTGTCGGTGGCGAGTGTGTTGATGACGATACGGCCTTGCCACATGCATGTATCCGCGTCGCCTTCGTACTCGTCTTGGAGCGTCTTGTAGACATATGTGGACTCGGTGTACTTACCATTCGCGAAGTAAGCATCGGCCAGCAGCGTCATCATTTTCCGCGCGTCGTTCTCTTTCTTGCCGGGCCCGACACCCCACTTTCCAAAGAAGTCCCACGCTTTCGACGGTTTGGAGGCATGCAGGTAGGCCCGCACCAAGTCCCGTCGCGCGTCGCGACGTAGCTGCTTGCCAGCAGACTCGCTCCCGGCACGGCCCTGGGTTGTCGCTTTGATGGTTGCGATGAAGTAGTTGAGGCTCTTGTCGTATCGCGCCTCGGCCGTACCGACGGGGTTGAGATGACACCACGCTAGCTTGTACAGCGCGTAGGCGTAGACGGGGCTGTCCTTGAACTGCAGCACCTTCTCGTACAGTCGGACTGCCGGCTGGATCTGCTGCTCCTCGTAGTAGTAGTCAGCGAACGCCAGGTACGCGTGGGAGATAAACTTGCTGTTTGGGTAGTTGCTGATCAGCTTCTTGAAGACTTCCTTCATCTCTTTATCGCGGCCAAGTTCGCCCAGCACGAAGGCGTAGAGATAGAGAGCCTGATCCATCGACTTGTAACTAGCGAAAGAGGGCTGGCCACTGAGCGCCTTGTATACCTTCGCCGCCTTGGCATAGTTCTGCTTGGCCTGTTTCTCGAACCGCTTCTGTTTCTTCTTGAGTTGACTCGCCTTGGACTTGTGCTTCTTTTCTTCAGCTTTGAAGATCGGATCGTAGAGCGCACCGGCCTGCATCGAGTAGTAGTGCTGTTTCTCGTTGTAGTGGTCCGCGAGACGAAACAGGTAATCGGGCAGCTCTGGATCTCCGCCCGCAGCATTGGCGATGAGATCTTTCAGCATGGCAATCTGCTGGTCCGCCATGCTCTGTGCGACGGCACCTTTCTTCTTGCGGAACGCCCTCGCGTCCATCATGTCGACCTTCTTGCCCTCTTTCTTCTTTGCGGTCTTTGCGGCCTTCTTGAATTTGGTATTCAAAAGGCCTGACTTCGCCTTAGTTTTTTTGGACTTCCGGCTGTAACGGACGCCGCTCTGACCCTCGGCCGGTTGCTCGGCCATAGTGGCAGCGGCGACGGCCGCCTTTGGGGTCGCCGACCCCAGCACAATGGCCAAGGTGGCGCCGAGAGCGAGTCCGAGCTTGCGAAACTTGGTGGGTGTCTTCGTCGGCGATTGCATGGTTTTCTTGCCTTCTTGGTCGTCGTGGAGGCCAACGCCCGCATCAGGGGCGGCACATGTGCGGCGGCCTGTCAACACGCAGTGGAGAGAGTTACTCGGGACAGACGTTCGTAACCTTATAGTTGTAGTAGCCTAGTTCGTCTTGCCAGTACTCGCCGTTGTAGTTGTAGATCTCGTGCTCGGAGTCTACGTATGGCTTTTGCAACTCTCCGAGTCCCTCGTTTCCAAGCGACTTGAGCTTGTTTAGAATCTCGTACTGGATCTTGATGGCCTTGGTGCGAAGCCGACTGATCTCCTCTATGCCCTGCGCGAGCCTTTGCCGCGCGAGAGCCCCGGTGGCCTCCTTCGCTCCCGACGTGACGAGCTCCAGTTGCTCGTCGATGTAGGCGCCGACAGCCCCGCCCTTGAACGCACTGGTTTGTTTCTCCAGCAGTTCCGCCTCGTACTGAAGTCGAGTCACATAGGCGTAGTGCTTGTCCAGGGTCTTGTCTTGAATCGCCTTACGAGCGACCTTTTCAACGAAAGGGTCGAGTTTGGAATTCTCGGTGCGAATCAGCTCGGTGAGCTCGTACAGGTCGTAATCCTCCGGCGCCTGGTCCAGGAGTGCTTTCAGGTCGTTTCGTGTCTGGAGGTAGCGTGTATTGAATTCGTCGATGGACGTCCTCGCAGGACCGTAGCGACAGTTGAAGTAGTACGTCACAGACTTGAGCAGCAGGCTCTCTGGATACAGGTAGTCGTAGAAGAAGGGCGCGTTCAACGTATGCACGTACCCCAGCGTCCTCTGGTAGTGTCGGTTCGCGTCATCGGGCTCCACCGCCACCAGCATGAACTCGGACCAGGCGGAAGCGAAAACCGCGTCCAGCCAATACGGCGAGTCCTTCGGTACGCGATCCATGTATTTGATCGTGGTTTCGTATCGCCCAAGTTGGTAGAAAATGTAGCCTAGCGCGATACTTGCGGTCTCCTCGTAGCGCTGGTTTTGCTCCTGGAACTCCAACTCGGCGAGCGAGATGCCCATCTTTTTTCGTGCCCGCTCGGTTAGTTTTCGCTTGCGCTTCTCGCCGCGGGCCTCGGCTTGCGACCGCATTTCCAGATTGTGACGGAGTACATTTTTAAAGCCCTCCACGGCCTCGGACGCCCTCATCTCGCGCATCTCCGACACACCCAGGAAGAACTGCGCTGGGATAAAGTAGTCGCTCTCCTCGGGGACCTGCGAAAGCAAGGCGATGGCCTGGCCTAGGTCGCCTTTTCGGTAGTGGAAACGACCGAGCAGATAGTACAGTTCGTCTCGGACCTCGTCGAAGGCGTCGTTTTCTAGGTCTGCGGGCTTGTAGGCTCCGATCTTCTCGAGCACGCCAGCACCCTCGGGCAGCACTCTCCCCAGGGATGCCAGCCAAGGCAAGGTGGGTTGGTGGTAGGCGTGCGACGCCCCCGCCTTCACGATGTCCTCAAAAGCAGCGAGCGAAGCCGCGTAGAAACCCAGTTTGTACAGGGACTTACCCAACCAGAACTGCGCCCTTGGGCCATCCCCACTGCTTTCGCCGGTCGCTATGGCATGGAAGGTCATCGCAGCGAGATCGTACTTCTCTTCGCCGTAGTCCTTCGTCTCAGCGCTACCTTGATCGGCTCCAGCCTCGCCGCTCGCAGGCTTCGCTTTCGCGCCGCCGCCGTTCTTTTTCTCCGACACCGCGGCGCTCGGCTTCTTCTTTCCCTTGCTCGGGGGCGGAGGCGGAGTGGCTTGGGCCGACGGCACCGTAGAGGCAACGCCTAGGGCGACAAGAAAGTGGAGGCTGCATCGTCGAAGTCTGGTCATGGTCTGTGCTGCGCTCGCAGATGGCGTCGGAACGTGATGGATCGACGCGACAAGGGGTCGGTAGAAGACGCGGGTCAGGCGTGCCCCACAGGAGGGGACCGAGGAGCGGCACTCTAGCAGCGTGTCCACATTGCTCGCAAGGGCTGCAGCGGGGCGGGCGGATGGGCGGGCGGGCGGATGGGCGGATGGGCGGATGGGCGAATTGGGCGGATGGATGGAGCGTGCCGATCCGCCTCGCCATGTCGCCATGTCGCCATGTCGTCATGTCGTCATGTCGTCATGGCGTCATGGCGTCATGGCGTCATACCCGTCATCTCGCCGTACCGGTCCTCTCGCCATGGGGTTCCAAGGGAGGAAACCCGCGACGCCGCATCCCCATCATAGGCGTGCCGCCTCGGACGAGGCATACCGCTGCGCGTTGCCAAGGCGGAACGCGACTGTGGGTGCGATCGCCAGAATTTCTGCTGTTTCTCCTTGTTCCCGCATGACGTGTGCGACGCATCCCAGCGATTTGGGCTGCGCACAGCCCCGACGGGTCGTTGTGCGAGGTAGGGCAGGCTGCTCTCCCCTTATACAGACGCGGCGGGACCGCTGTGCTTCATATGCGAAACGCCCCGCCGTCTCCACCCGCACCCGCGTCGCGTCCGGTCTACCGGCGACCTGCCGCAAGGGCAGCCGTTCACAAGGCGTGACCGCGTGAACCGGGAGCAGGATCTGAACCGCCACGCACCGGTTTTGCGTTCGCATTCGGTGTCTGTCCCCGTAGACGGGCTCGATGCTCCATACCCCACCGCCGCACGATGCCGCAGTCGCCCAGCCCAATGGCGGGGTTGTCTTGCGACCGTCCGCTCACCCGATCGCAAGACCACCCCGCCGTCGACCCGACGGGATCGTCGTGCAGCCCGTGCGCCGTTTCGCACGGGCTGGTTTGAGACCCCCAAACGAGCCGGGTATAGGCGGATACCCTTGACGCCGATTTTTCGCCGTGTAACATCCACTATTCCATCGTTCCAAGTAGCGCGCCTCGTGGCGCGACTCGGATTCCAACCGAGGTGAGGCGACACGCGCCTCACCCGCTTCCGCTCCCCAAGCAAGCGACCTTGCCATGCACCGTGCGTTCGCGCTTCTCGCTCCCCTCCTCGTAACCTCTGTTTTTATCGCGGCTTGCCCCTACGGCGACGTGGGAGCGCCGTGCAACCACGGAAAAATTGCCCCGCCATCCACGCCTCTGGTGACCTTTCCGGCGTTGAGTTGCGATGAACTCCTCTGTATTTATGCCCAGGATTTGAACCTGCCGGATGTGGCGTGCTCGAAGAATTCCGACTGCTTTAGTGGCCAACAAGAGGGCGTCTACTGCCAACGGGAGGACGGGGAAGCCGGGAGCTGCAAGATCAAGACGGAGTACGTTCTTGAGCGGTCCATGTGCTCCAAAAAGTGCGCATCCGAGGCGGATTGCGAAAATTCGGGTCCGCGTGATCGCCCAGTAGCGAAGGAAACTACCTGTCTCAACGGGTTCGCCTGTGCGCGAATCCAGAAGCTCGGGGAATTCTGTTGCGAAAAACTGTGCATCTGTAAAGACGATCTCAAAGATACGGGACCGCTTGACAGGGAATGCGGCGAGACCAAGAAGGCCTGTACGACAAATGAGGACGACGAGTAGGCGAGTCGGCGACCCGGAGAGTGATCCTCGCTGAGCTCAGCGAGGATCCGCGTCGAAAGCAGCGGGGATCCATTCGATCTCGATGTTCCGGGGGCCTCCGGTTCGCGTGACCCCCACGACGTCGAACCGCACCTCGACCCGCTCCCAAAGGTCAGCGGCAGTTAGCCATGCTGTGGCACCGCGCACCAGTCGTGCTCTCTTCGTATGGCCAACGGTCTCGGCGGGTGTCCCACGATCGGCGCGAGCTCGGGAGCGCACCTCCACGAACACATAGGCCCACTCAAACGGCGACACGGCCTGTCGGGCGACGAGGTCGAGCTCCACTCCGCCCACGGTCACGTTTCGGTCCACAATCTCCAGCCCGTGAGCCTCCAGGAAAGTGGCGGCGTGACGCTCCGCCTCACCGCCTCGCGCACGAGTCGAGATCCGGGACCCGGCCTCCTCCCAGGTCACCCGCGGTTCACTTCGCCGCTTGCCGGGCGCTCTTGTAGCCACCAATCTTCTCGCGGATGCGAGCGGAGTTCCCGCTGCGCCCACGTAGGTAGTACAACTTGGCCCGTCGCACCACCCCTCGCGAAATCATGTCGATCTTCGTGACACGAGGTGAGTTGACCGACCATACGCGCTCAACGCCCACGCCATGAGACATTTTGCGCACGGTGAAGGAACCTCGCTTGCCGCGATGCGAGCGCTGAATGCAGACACCCTCGAAAACCTGGATGCGCTCCTTGTCACCTTCGTCGATCCGCACATGCACGCGCAACTTGTCCCCTGCGCGAAACTCTGGGAAATCGGAGTGCAACAGCTTCGACTCGATGGCTTCAAGGGTGGGAAATGTCACGCTGCTCTCGCTCATGGCTCGTTGGGGGCTCGCCGGGCGATCTCAACCCAGCGCGCGTAGCTCCGACCCTAACCGGGCTGCGAGCTTGGCGTTGAGCGGTTCGTCCGCGCGAGGCGAAGAGTCCCCGATCCCGGCTCCATGCGCAAGCGTTTGACTCGGTGTATCGCATCCGAATCGAACCAACGCGTCATATCCGCCCAGCGAGGCCTCTGGTGCATGTAGCGCATCACTTCGACACGCGTCCAGAACGAAGACCAGCGGGCGGAGGACAGCAGCGTCGGACACCTCGGCCGGGGGTTGGAGTGCTCGTAAGATGTGCAAGCACAGATCGAGCGGGCCGACAACAGGTGTTCCCATGCTCCCGACGGGCGACGACACGTCTGTCACCCCCATCGCCACGCCGACGATCCATGGCACGACGCCCTCTCTTCGCCGAACATCCCGCCTGATCCCTCGGAGATCGCGTGGCGGCGGCAACGCTCCCGCGTTTCGGCACCAGGGCGGCGAGAGAACCTCGCTGCGAGCTCCACGCGGGCCCGATGATAGCAATTCGACCGCGCCCGCGTCGCTCGCCAGTTGACCCAATCGGAGCATCTGTCGTCCGGAAACCGCGCCCTCCACGGCGAAATAGAATCGAGTGGGGCCCAGTGCGATGGGGTCGAGCAACTCGGGTCGGAGCTCATGGGTTCGGCGCACCGACTCGACGATCCGCCAACGATGCACCCCCGCATGATGACCGGAGCGCAGCACCTCAGGAACCTCAAAGCCACGAAAAATTGCCGGACGCGTGTATTGCGGATACTCGAGCATCGGCCGAGACGCGCCGCCGAAACTCTCGTCCGCGATGGAGGCTTGGTTGCCAAGTACGCCATCTTGCAACCGAGCCACAGCCTCAATGATCACGGCAGCGGCCACTTCCCCCCCGTTGAGGACATAGTCGCCTATCGAGATGCACTCATCCACAAAGTGCTCTCGCACGCGGTCATCAATACCTTCGTATCGACCGCAAATCAGCGCGATACGAGGCTGCTCCGCCAGCCGCCTCGCCACGGATTGATCGAAGCGCGGGGCGGCCGGCGTAAGCAGTACTTTGTGCGCGGCGCCCCGCACACGTTCCACGTGTTCGAGCGCGGCGACCACCGGCTCCGGCGCCATCGTCATGCCCGCCCCGCCTCCAAAAGGCGCATCGTCGACGGAGCGGTACCTGCCGGCCACGAAGTCGCGGAAATCGGTGCATCGCACGCGAAGGAGATCCCGTCTCGTGGCCCGACCCAGCAGGCCGCCGTCGACAAAAGCTTCGATGATCGCAGGGAAAAGCGTGAGTACTTCGAATTCCAGAGGTGCCGTCACGACAACACTTCCTCGAGCGGCTCCGGCAGGAACCCGGGCGGGACGTCCACGAACACGGTGGCTGCATCGAACCGCAGGACAAAACCCGGCAAAGCGGGCAAGAGCCACGCGTACGCTTGGCCTCGTTCGTCACGCCACTCGATCTCCAGCAGATCCTGCGCCCCGTTGGTCATGATGCCCACCACGCATCCCAAGCCGGCACCACCGGGGGTAGTCCCAGCCCGCTCCACCGACAGGCCCACGAGATCCGCCAGATAATACTCATCCGTGGCAAGTTCAGGGAGCAAGCCGCGCCTCACGCTGATACTCGCCCCGCGCAATGCGTCGGCTTGCTCCCGTCGGGTGCACCCCTCCACCCACAACCGCACGCGCCCGCCGCCAGGTTGTGGGGCTACCTTCTCCACAATGACGTCGCGCACGGGCCCGCCATCGCGCTCGCTAAGCCGAACGACAAGACCCGCACAAAACGCTTGCGAGCGTGGATCGTGCAGCCGAACCTGCAACCCGCCGGCCAGAGCGTAGGCGGCCGCTACGTAGCCAATATCGACGTATTCGCGATTGCGACCGACACCGGCCACTGGAGTCTGCCCGCGCGGAGCGGAGTCCAACGGCCGGTGCGGGGGAGCTTGGGCCACGACTACTCGAGAATTTCCAGATCAGCCCGTTTGCGAGCTTTTGCCGAAGCGGCGCTCAAGATCGCCCGCATCGCCTTCACGGTGCGCCCGTGTTTCCCGATTACCTTTCCGAGGTCCTCTTTGGCGACACGAAGTTCGAGTACGACGGTCTGTTCACCAGACACTTCCACGACCCGAACGGCGTCAGGTTCGTCGACGAGAGCGCGAGCCAGATACACAATGAGCTCTTTGAGCGAGACGTTGGTGGACATCGGATAGCCTCCTAGGAACCGAGAAGCGAGCAAGAGCAGAAGAGGAGGAGGAAGAAGATCCCGAGAAGCATTTCATATCGCGACCCCGTCGGCAAAGCAGGGCGGTTTCGCGCTGGACCGCATCGCGTCGAGTGCGCCCCTCGGCAGCGCTGCCGAGGGATGATATGCGCCGTCATCCTACACTCGCTGTCATCGCGGACGGCACGCCCTGCGCACCTGCCGTCGTTACGCGCCGTCGGGTGCCGAGGGCACGGGCGCCGACAAGGCCTTTCGCAGCAGTCGCGCCAAGACCTCTGTGGGCTGGGCACCTACGCCGAGCCAGTAATCGATCCGATCCTGTTTGAGCGTGAGGTCGCCGCCCTCGATCAGCGGGTTATACGTGCCGAGCTTCTCCAGGAAGCGCCCGTCACGGGGACTGCGAGCGTCCGCGGCAACAATGCGATAGAACGGCCTCTTGCGAGCGCCTGCACGAGAGAGCCTAAGCTTGACGGCCATAAATTCCTCGAAAAATCTCCCCGTTCGAAGGGTGCGGGAGACTAACGAGCGCGTCACCGTGGGTCAAGTCCAGCGACCCGCAAAGGTGCGCGTCCCCAAGAGCCAAGCGTTCCCGACTCGCTGATGGCCGCTCAAATGACCGCCTGGAACCGGATCTGCCGAGATGCACGGCGCTACGCGTTGGCCGTGCTCGTGCTGGCGGCAACGGGATGCTCGCCCGGCTGCGGGACTCGACCGACGCCGCAGCAAGGGGGCAAGGACACGCCTCTCGCTTCACAGGAACCCGGCGAACCCGGCTCGGCAGGACGTCGGACCATCGATATTTTTGCATTCGGCCGCGTTCTTGGCGCCATCTCGCCATGCGGATGCACGAGCGATCCGCTGGGCGGTCTGGCGTTCATGCGCGGGATGCTCTCCGCTCGCTCCCTGCCAAGCAGCCGGCTGGTTCTGGAGCCGGGCTCGTTCCTCTTTCCAGACCCCGACGGTCCAGAAACAGTACGGGGAACAGCGGCTTGGGCGCAGGCTCTCAAGAAGGCCACCGTGCTCCACGGATCCTTCGCGTCGCTCGCCCCCAACCTCGTCGCCGGTTTGGGACCCACGGACCTCAGCTCTCCCGGAGGCGCATCGGCAGTCTCCCAGTGGCCCCTGCCGCGCGTCCTCGGCAACCTCGACCCTGGCGCCGCCGGACAGTGGCCGGGGCTTCAACCCTCCCGCACGGTCAACATTGAGGGGTACGCGGTCGCCGTCACCTCCATCGTCGACCCGGCCGCCGTGCCCCCCGGCGCCGGCTTCCCAGCCCTCCGCGACCCCCTGTCCGCCGCCAGAGACGTCGCGCGGAGCTTCGAGCAATCGGCAGCCGACCTGCGCGTCATCTTGGTCCACGGTCCGCGGGCTCTCGCCGAGCGTATCGCGCGCCAGGTGACGAACATCGATCTGATCATCGTGGGTGGCGTGCTCCGGGAAGCTGAGCGAGGACGCACTGGCGGCAGCCCCGCACGAATCGGTGGCGCATGGCTCGTCGAGCCCGGCGACCGCATGCAGACCGTTTCCCACATCAAGCTATCGATCTCCCGCGCGCAACCGCGCCCCCTGACAGCGACCGCGGACTGGGTTGTCGTGCCGTCTCCGGCAGCTCTGCGCGCGCAAGTAGAGCGTGTCACAGAACAGCTGACAAAATTCAGGTCTGCCGCCGATGCCGATCCGACCTTCCTCGCCCGACTCGAACGTGAACTCGAGCACCTCAATCTCCAGATCGCAGGCGGACGCGTACCCGACTCGCCCGTCCGCGTCACGTTCGAGCAAGTGAAGATTCGCTGCACGTTTACGGCCGATCCGGAGGCCGAGACCGCGCTCAGCGACTACGACGCGTGGGTCGCAACAGAGAACGAGGCCAAGTTCTCCGGTGTTCAAGCCCCCGATCCCGCTCCGGGCCAGCCGAGCTACGCCGGCACCGAAGCGTGCAGCAACTGTCACGACGAGGCCGAAACTTTCTGGGCCGATACCCGCCACGCCAGTGCCTACGCCACGTTGGTGAAAGCAAACAAACAATACGACCTATCGTGCGTGGGTTGCCACGTCACAGGATTTCGGGAGCCTGGAGGCGCCGAGGTCGTCGAAAACGAAGGTCTGCGCGACGTCCAATGCGAGCAATGCCACGGTCCTGGTAGCTTGCACGCCGACGACCCCGTCGACTCGAAAGACCGAGCGTGGAAAATCAACTTGCACGCCCCCGCCGAGCTTTGCCTCTCGTGTCACACCCCGGAGCATTCCGACACCTTCGACTACGCAGCGTACCTACGCGACGTACTCGGACCGGGGCACGGCGCACGTGCGCGGCAAGCGTTGGGCGCTGGCGCCACCGGTCGGGAGCTACGTGCCGCCGCGGTCCAGAAAGCCGGGGGAGGGTGCTCGAACGCGCCACATTAGGTTAGAAGGCCGCCATGCTGAACGGATCGGACGCAAAGCGACGAAAGGTCTACTTCGTCTCGCTCGGTTGTCCCAAAAACCAAGTGGACACCGAAGTGATGCTCGGCGTGGTGCAGAACGAAGGTTGCGAGATCGTCGATGAGGCCGGCAAGGCCGACACGTTGGTGGTGAACACATGCGGGTTCATTGACGCGGCGAAGGAAGAATCGGTGGACACGATCCTGGAACTGGCACGGGTGAAAGAGCAAACACGCGCCAAGCTCGTCGTCACGGGCTGTCTGAGCCAGCGCTACCCCGATGAGTTGGCGGCGGAAATGCCCGAGATCGACCACCTTCTGGGCAGTAGCGACATGCTCGGCTTGAAGGACATTCTGCGCGGATCCGGGGTCCACCGAGCTGTATCTCCCCTCGGCCGCAACGCTTACCTATATGACCACGCAGCTCCCCGGAGGCTATCGGGATCCCTCCACCGAGCGTACATCAAGATCGCAGAGGGCTGCGATCGCCCATGCGCATTTTGCATCATCCCGAAACTGCGTGGCCCCCAGCGTTCACGCACGGTAGAGAGCGTCGTCACCGAAGCCACGCAGCTCGCCGCACAAGGCGTCAAAGAGGTGTGCTTGGTGGGCCAGGATCTCACCACCTACGGTACAGACCTCAGCGAACGTGGCTTCCCGACGGCGAACTTGGAAGAACTTCTCGATGCCCTCGCGGACGTCGAGAAGCTCGTGTGGATCCGCTTGCACTACGCTTTTCCGACCACCACGCGCGGTGCGATCATCGATCGCATCGTGAGCCATGCGAAGATCGCTAGCTATCTCGACGTACCTTTGCAGCATATCGACACGCAGGTACTGAGGCGCATGCGACGAGGCTACGGCGAAACTCAAGTGCGCCAACTGGTGGACGACCTCCGATCGCGCGCGCCTCGCATCTGGCTGCGCACCACCATGCTCGTCGGTCATCCCGGCGAATCGGAGACCGCCTTCCAGCGACTTTGCGACTTTGTGGAAGAGGGACAGATCGACCATCTTGGCGTATTTCCGTGGTCGCGCGAAGACGGCACGCCTTCGGCTCTACTGCCTGACAGGGTCGCTCCTGAGGTCGCAACGGCTCGCGCGGAGCAACTTCTCGGCATCCAAGACAGGGTGCGCGAACGGCGCTTCGCCGAACTGGTCGGCACCGAACTCACCGTCATGATCGACGGAGAAAGCGACGAGAGCGAGTACCTCCTCGACGCTCGGCACGAAGGTCAGGCGCCTGAAATCGATGGTAAGGTGATTGTCTGCGATTTAGCGGCCGAAGCGGGCGAACAGCGAACCGTCAAGATCATCGCCTCCGAGACACACGATCTCGTGGCGAGCGCCGACTTAGAACGTCTGATCGAGGAGCGCGACTAGTCGCGCTTGGGCAAGCTGGCCACACGGCACATGAGCGCCTCCGGCAGTCGGCCGCTGTCCTGGAACGCACGCATATGTAAAATCGGCTGACTGCCCACCTCCGCCAACCAACGCCCGGCGATTCGCTCGTTATATTGCCGGGGCCGAAACGCATCGAGCTGCGCAACCCCCTCCCGACGGAGAAGGTCGATCAGCGCATCCAAACTGTTCATTTTCATGTACGGACACGTCGCGCAGCCCCCCGAAACGCTGCAGCCTTCCGTCTGTGCGACGCCGGGCACAAGCGGCAAGCCTGGATCTCCCGTGGGCGCGATGGCGTCGTCGGATACCGGGAATACGATCTCTGCCGTGGCATCCGGATCATCGGCGCCGCGGAGCAATGCGCGCACCGCCTCGACGATCGACGTGATCATTCCCGATTCCGTACCTCGTACAAATATAGGGTCTAAGAGCAGTAGCCGAAACCGGCCGCAGGAGGAGTGGATCCGGCTCGCAGTGCCTCCGCTCGTGTCCGAGGAGATAATCGCGGGGGCGCAGGAGCAGCTCGAACGAAACAAGACGTTTGTGCAACGCGGTAAGACGAAGAATCGTGACCTGCTAGCAGGTCACGATGTGCGCCCAGTGTCGCTACGGATACTACGAGAGGAAGTTGACGGACAGATACGCCTACTATCCATGCGGGGCCCCACTACGGTAGACGTTCAGCCCCCTGCTGGTCATCGGCAATCAGATGTGGAATGGCCTCATCGTCATGGCAGTACCTACATCCACGGACGAGTTGGCCCTCATGGTCGAGAATTTAATACGTGACTACGTGGCACAGGCTCACGCAGCCGCGGTCGCTGGAGCCACGCGCGGGCTCGAGCATCACCCTCACGAATCATCACCCTCGAAGACCCGACGGCGAGGCGTAGGTCTCCGCGAGCGGACGAGCGCCACCAAACGTTCCGCCAGCCGGACCCCTCAAGTCCTCCAAGAGGTAGCTACAAGGCTCTACGAGAAGGTCTGTGCCTCACCGGGGGGCTCCATGTCCCAGTTCGCCGCTGCGCTTGGCTTGGGCGTCCATGAGCTGCAATATCCTCGTGACATGCTCAAGCATCAAAAGCGCGTTCGGACCACCGGGCTTGGTGCCCGTACTCGATACTATCCGGTGTCGTAGGCCTCGCGTTGCTCGACGATGATCACGAAGCGGTCAAGTCGACCAGCGATGGAGCCGGGAAACCAGCCTCCTTGGCCCGGACACTGGCCAGCACGATATCGCGGGCGCTGCGACCAAGCTTGCGAGCCGTCTGTACCACGCTCATGATCCGCGCGGCGAAATGGTCTCCTGCACGGC
>JAZGFE010000197.1:0-9990 GCA_036479215.1 Nannocystaceae bacterium
CGTAAGTTTCTGTGGGCGCTTGTATGACCATGTGGGTGAGACTTTTTCGCCCACATCAACACGACTCGCGTAGGCAAACGTGGTGTCATGTGCGCCTATGTGGGGCCGAGAACTTTCCACTGTCGAGGTTTGATGCTGAAGCACTTCAATCCCTACGTGATGCCGCCATGTAGCCGCGACGAGGGCTACCTATTTGTCAACGACAGCCAAAAGGTCGATCCGGCGAAATTCACCCAAGAGTTCACCGCTTGGGCCGACCTATTGGCGCCCGCCGATGTGGGTTTCCAAATCGGCTACGACGAAGACATTGAGTTTTGGACGGACGGCGACGGCGACTGGGGTAACGCCATGGTCACGACCCTCAAAAATGCTGCGGGGGTGTTTTGGGTGGACTTCACCGTCAAAGAGGTCTTCCCATAGTCTCTCCGTACCCGATCGCCACGACCGAGCCCTACGCGACAGGGTCTTGGCGTCGCCGGTCAGTAGCCGGTCACCTTGACGTAGGCGTAGGCGATGACTTCAGCAAAAACTGTCCGGAAACCAGCGCTCGTTTTCCACCACTGGGCCGCGTCGTAGGACCGGCCTTGTAGACCCACCACCCCCAGATCCACCTGCTCGTCTAAGACACTCCGATAGAGGATCCAACTGCGTCGCGCGTGCGGCCCGGCGGTGACGAGGTCGGCATACGCCCAGCCCGCGCCCTCGGCCGCCCACCAAATACCGAGCGCCCGGGCGGCGGCCAACGTGCGGT
Source organism: Nannocystaceae bacterium (assembly GCA_036479215.1). Classification (GTDB taxonomy): domain Bacteria; phylum Myxococcota_A; class Polyangia; order Nannocystales; family Nannocystaceae; genus FL481. The sequence goes on from JAZGFE010000197.1 coordinate 752, forward strand.
CGCGATCGGCCTGAGGCGCCGGTATCACGAAGATCTCCTCAGGCGTGATCCCGAGTTTGGCGAGCTGATTGGCACTGAGCTGCGCGTATGTCCCGTGCGCGGCCCGTCGCGACAACGCGTGGATGGGGCCACCTGTGGTGAGCAGTGCCACGTACTGACCCCGCTGATACAGTTCGGCCACCTGCTCGCTGTCCTCGTCCGACAGCCATCCCTCCACAATGAGCACCCCCCGATTGTGTGGCCTGTGTATCGCCAAAAACGGGTGGATGCCCCGCACGAACACCATGAGGCCGAGGCAGAGCACCAAGAACAGCAGCAGGAGTCCGCGCAGGCTCGGCACCCAGAGCAGCCGGCGTACGAGCATGCCCCTCAACCCCCGCTCCGCCACGCGGCCTCGTGGCGTGGGTGGAATTCCGATCTCGTGGGGCTCCATACCTGTTCAGTCGCGTGCTGGCTGTCGAGGGTCTTCGCCAGCGCCTTACCTCGCCGACTCGATCGCCTCTGAAACGACGACGAAGTCGGTAGGGTCGGACACGCGCCCACCGTTGAGAAACAACGTCGGCGTACCGTCCACACCCATTCGTCGGCCGAGTGCCACGTCGGCATCCACTGCACTCGCAAAACTACCGTCGTCGAGCGCCCGACGAAACGCGGCGACATCGAGTCCCGCACGTTCCGCATATTTGTCCAGGTCCGGCCGCGTCAGCGCGTCCCGGTTGGCGAACAGGAGATCGTGAAACGCCCAAAACTTGCCCTGAGCATGGGCTGCGAGCGCGGCTTCGGCCGCGAGGTGCGCGTTTTCGTGGAAGCCTAGCGGGAACTGACGGAAGATGAACCGAACCTCTGCGCCATACTTGGCCTTGACCTCCTGGACCACGCTCGCCGCCCCTCCACAATAGGGGCACTCGAAGTCGGAGAACTCGACGAGGGTGATCGCAGCGTTCAGCGGTCCAAAAGAGGGGGGCTCGCCCCCGGCCAGCGCCGCTCGGTCCGCCTCCCCCAACGGGGCGAGGCTGCGCTCGAGTTCTTCCAACTCTGCCCGAATTTCGGGATACGCCCCGACCATCTGCTCACATTGCTGAGGCTCCAGTCGCACCAGATCGGTTCGCACCAACCTGCAGGCCTTGGTCTCGGCACCAAGGTCGGCACATAAACGCGTCGCCAAAGTCCGACAAACCCCCTCTCGAAGGGCGATGCGTTGTTTCGAGTAGGCGAAGTGACGCAAGGCGAGATCGCATGCCTCGGGATGCAGGAGCGTGGCCGTACGCGTGGTGGCGACGCAGGCGGGCGACGTCTCCCCCGCTTCATCGCAAACAGCCGCCGCGTACCGCGAACACGCTTGCGGATGGCTCTTCGCCGGGCGCTCCGGTACAGACGTCGTGGTCGGCTGACTGCAGCCAAGCGAGAAGACCGGTAGCACGACAAACAGGACAAGGAGAATGCGCGAGACCTGTACGGACATGGAGACGATCGCTTGCTGTAGGCCTACGAGGGCTGTGGTGGGCGGTCAGAAACCGGCGAGCCAAAGCGGTCGGGCCGTGGGGGTCGGGGCTTAGCCGTTGGCCACCGGGTCGCATCGCCGCGACTCGCAGCGCCCACCGCTGCCACAGATCACCGCCTAAGGGAAGACATCCGCTACTGTGAAATCGACCCAGAAGACGCCAGCAGTGTTCTTCAGTTTCTCGACCATGGCATTGCCCCATTCGCCGTCCCCTTCCGTCCAGAATTCGATATCTTCCTCGTATCCGATCTGAAATCCGACGTCTACCGGCGCAAGATGGTCGGCCCAGGCGGCGAATTCTTCTAGAAACTTCTCGGGGTCGACCTTCTGGCTATCGTTGATAAAGAGATAGGCCTCATCTCGACTGCACGGCGGCATGGTGTAGGGGTCGAAGTGCTTGAGCATCAACCTGTAGTCGGGATCGTGTTCTTGGATTGTGGCGAGCCACGACTCCGCTTCCTCGTCTGTCACTGGCTTGCCCAGATCGTTGTCGAGGTGGTCGTACCATTCAACGTCGACACCGAACCCGATCACGCTAGGGTGATGGCCGTAGTGATCAAGCACAATGTCGGCGAGATCCTCCACGTCGGCCTCACCGGGCTCAACCTGCAAGATGATCTTCAACCCCGCGTCGTCGAGTTCGTTGAGGGCGTCCTCATTCATTTCCTCGCTGAAGTTCATCGCGTCGAAATCGTCCCCGGGCGACGGAAATGTGAGCGTACAGCTTCCGTCGTCTTGGGAGTTGCCGACGATCCACACACCGGCCGGAACCCCATTTTCATATTTGTCCGCCATGCGCTCGCTGACGCTCTGCCAGTACTCGGCATCCGGGAAGGGGCTGATTCCGTATTGAGACGCTCGGAATCCGCCAAAAATATTGCGCTCGCTGGGTCCGTGATTGATCGTGGCGAGATCCACCTCCGCGCCAGCGTCGCCACCATAAAACGCGACGTTGTCGATCCAAAAATCGAACATCTCTTTCGCTTTGATCCCCCACTGAACCGCAAGAACCTGCTTCGGATCGAAATCGGCTTTCTTGCCCCATCCCCCCTGCTTGGCCTTTTCCCAACTTACGTGGAACTGTTTCCAGTCGTCGGTCAGCTTGATATCCTTGCCGTGGGCGTCATCACACTCTTCGTCGTCTTTTGGCTCGCAATCCCCACCGTCTTCCTTTGGGATGATGCCGGGTGTGCGGAGGTTCAGACGAATCTCCCCTTTTCCCTTCGCCATGAAGCTGATTCCCTCGAAGCGGGTCACATCATAGCCCTCGGCTTTCGCGTCGGGATTGCACAAGTCATCCACGAGGTTATTCAGATCGAATCCTAGGCCAGCGCCCCATTCATCGAAACCGCTCCCCTTCGTGTGCACCGCGTACTCGCTGCCCTCCGCGCCGCCTTGAACGGGAGCGAAGCCCTTGTCCGGATCCGGATCCTGGCTCCCATCCTTCGATCCGTCATTGAAAACGTACCAGTAACCGCTGCGTTCTCCCAGGCGACGAATACGACCATCACCGTCCTCAAGGTCATCGATCATCGCCTCGACCTCGACCGGCCCACTGTCCTCACCATCGTCATCGTCATCGTCATCGTCATCGTCATCGTCATCATCATCGTCATCATCATCGTCATCGTCATCGTCATCGTCATCGTCATCGTCATCGTCATCGTCATCATCATCGTCATCGTCATCGTCATCGTCATCGTCATCGTCATCACCATCATCATCATCGCCGTCACCTCCGGCTGGGCCGTCACCGTCACCGTCACCGCTCGCCCCGGGTTTCATGGCATTTTCGCCATCTTCCTGCTCAGAATTGCACGCTACGGCTGAGAGCTGGACGGAAAAGCAGAATAGATAGAAGTAGCGCAGATTTGTCATGATGGTAACTTGCTCGCCGAGCGGGCTGGGTAGTGAGTAGGCACGATAGCGGGGTCGTTCTGTCAGCTAGGAGGGAAGACATCCAATATCGTGAAGTCGACCCAAATCAGGGCCTGTGCGCTGGGGATTGCGTCGCGGATCGTGTTGCCGAGCTCCGCCACAGGATCGCTCATTTCGCTCCACCAGTCTTCGTCCGCAGCATATCCGACTTGATATCCTGTTGTTCCCCCCTCCATGACGTCATCCCAACCGTGGAACGTCCCCATGAGATTATCAAGGCTGCCCACACCCTGGGCATCGTCGAGGAACAACATGCCGTCCCGCAGAGATGGAGGCATCATATCCGCCTCCCAATGCTTGAGCATCAAGGTGTAATTCGGGTTAAAGCCCTGAATCTGGTCAAGCCAAGCCTCGGCATCGCTGTCACTAACCGCCTCTCCGCCCGGCTCACTCACCGCGTTGAATTCCACGTCCACACCGAAACCGATGACACTCGGGTGACGTTGATAGCGGGTCAGCACCTCGTCGATGAGTTCGCTGACGTCGGCAAACCCGGGCTCTATCTGGAGCCACACCTTCACGCCCAGATCGTCAAATAGCGCGAGCGCCGCGTGGTTAATATCGCGATGGTGAAATTCCACCATATCGTGGTCTGTCCCGGAACTGGGGAAGGTGAGTTTACACTTCCCTTCGTCCGCTTCGTTTTCCGCATCCGTAGCCACCTCGCCCAAGATCCAGATCCCGCCCGGAGTCGCACCACTGAATTTCTCAGCCATGCCCTCGGCAACGGTCCCCCAGTAGTCCGGATCGGGAAAACCGTCGGTGAACGCGTAGCGCGAGGCTCGGAAGCCAGCTAGGAATTCCATGTCGTCGAAGGACTCGTCCGCGCCACCGTCGAGGCCCGGATTCTGGAGACAGTCGCTATCTTGTTCGCCTCCTCCGTAAAAGCCGATGTCGTCCACGGCAAAGTCGAATTCGATATTTTTGCCCACATGAAAGATCACTGCCATGGGCTTTGTTGCGTCGAACTCTACTTTTTCCCCCCAACCCGCCTCCTGTTCGAGATCGGCGAAGGGGATCTTGTACTGGCGCCAGGTCTCGTTGAGTCGCACGCGTAGGCCGTGCGCATTGCTGCAGTCCCCATCTTTGCCGCCACATTCGCCGCCTTCGTCCTTGGGGATCACGCTGGCGGTGGCGAGGTTGACCCGGAGGGCATGGGACCCTCGCGCTCGGAAGGCGACACCATCAAAGCTGCTCGCGTCGAAGGTCGTCCGCTTACCCGGCTCGCCCTCGGCCGAGACCGGAAAATTGAGGTCAAAACCTATGCCCGCGCCCCACTCTTTGAAACCGTTGCCGGCGGTGGCAGCGTGGTGGTAAGCGCTTTCCGCCCCGCCGCTGCTGGGGCGAAAGGAGCCGTTCCCATCCGGGATTTGCTTCCCGTCCTCGGTGCCGTCGTTGTACGCATACCAAAAACCGGTTCGTCCCGCGCAATCGAGGATATGCCCGTCGTTGTCCTCGAGGTCGTCGATGAGGCTCGACAACTGGACGTCCGGACCCTCGGGATCGCCCGCATTCGGATCGACTGGCTCGGCGTCCACGCTCGCGTCGCTCCCATCGTTGTCATCGTCGTCGTCGTCATCGTCATCGTCATCGTCATCGTCATCGGTGTCGTCATCGTCGCCCGTATCGTCGCCGTCATCCATATTTGAGACGTCCCCTGCTTCACCGCCACAACCGGAAAGCATGGGTGAGCATACCGCCAGAAAGACGACCACGGAGGACACGATAGTACTGGGAACGAGGCGCATGACCAAATCCTAGGTGTCAACGGAGAGCCAGTGGTGATGCCGGCGCCCTCTAGATCTATCCGGAAGATACCGGATAAGCGGGACGCGTGCCGCGTGAAACGAGACGTCGATGGCGTCCACTCCTGCACGCACCGCTATGGGTTCCTGTATCGGGAGGCGTAGTCGTCCGGTGGAAATACATCGTAGATCGTGAAGTCGACCCAGATAAACGCCTTGGCGCTATCCAGCTCCTCTCGGATGGCGGCTCCGAGCTCCGCCACCGGATCGTCCATCTCGCTCCACCAATCCTCGTCGGTGTCGTATCCAACCTGGAAGCCGGTGGTACCTCCAGACATCGCGTCGACCCAACCCTGGAAGGTAGATATCAGGTCCTCCATACTTTCCATACCCTGGGCATCGTCGAGGAAGAGCATGCCGTCGCGAACGGAGGGCGGCATCATGTCGGCCTCCCAGTGTTTGAGCATCAGCGTGTAGTTGGGGTTGAACGCCTGAACCTGGTCGAGCCACGCTTCGGCGGTACTGTCGCTCACGGGCTCACCTCCCGGCTCGACCACCTCGTTGAACTCAACATCGACCCCGAAGCCGATGACACTAGGATGACGCTGGTAGCGGCTGAGCACAACGTCGATGAGCTTGCTGACGTCGGCGAGACCGGGCTCGACTTGGAGCCAGACCTTGACGCCCATTTCGTCGAAAAGTGAGAGTGCAGCGTGGTTCATATCGCGGTGGTGGAACTCCACCATATCGATCGCGGCGCCCGAAGCGGGAAAACTCAGTTTGCACTTGCCATCGTCCTCCTCGTCTTGAGCGTCCGTCGCCACCTCGCCCAGAATCCAGATGCCGCCGGGGGTCGCATCGTCCAGCTTTTCCGCGATCTGTGTCGCCACGGACCCCCAGTACTCGGGCTCGGGGTACCCGTCTGTGAACGCATAGCGGGAGGCTCGAAATCCCGCGAGAAAATCCATATCGTCAAAGGACTCGTCGGCACCACCGTCGAGACCCGCGCTTTGGATGCAGTCTTCGTCCTCGTCACCACCGTAGAAACCGATGTCATCGATGGCGAAGTCAAAGTCGACGCTCTTGCCGACGTGGAAGAGCACCGCCATGGTCTTCTTGGCATCGAAGTCGACCTTCTCCCCCCAACCGTCCTCCTGCTTGATGTCCTTAAAACTGATTTTGTACTGGCGCCACTCGTCCTTGAGCACAATCTTGAGGCCGTGCGCGTTGCTACAGTCGCCGTCTTTCCCGCCACAATCGCCACCCTCATCCTCTGAAATGACCGCCGCGGTCGCGAGGTTGAACCGGACGGAGCCGGAGCCACGAGCCTGGAACGCAACGCCTTCGAATCCACTGGCATCGAACGTCGTGCGCTTCCCCGGCTCGCCGGTGGCAGAGACCGGGAAGTTGAGGTCGAAGCCTATTCCGGCACCCCACTCCTTGAACCCCTTCCCCTTGGTGGCCGCGTTGTGATACCCGCTTTCGGCGCCGCCCTGGCTCGGCCGGAACGACTCGGCGCCATCGGGCTTCTGTTCACCACCCTCGGTGCCATCGTTATAGGCGTACCAAAACCCAGTACGTCCGCCGCAGTCGATGATGTGGCCGTCGTTGTCCTCAAGATCATCGACGAGGCTTGAGATTGTGACGTTAGGCCCGTCTGGATCACCCGCATCCGGGTTCGTTGGTTCGGCATTGTCATCGTCGTCATCGCCATCGTCATCGTCATTGCTATTGTCGTCATCGCCATCGTCACCGTCGCCACCGTCATCGTCATCGTCATCGTCATCGTCATCGTCCTTACCGCCTCCTCCCTCGTTATCGTCGTCGTCGCCGCCGACGCCGTCGTCGTCTCCACCAGCACTGCCGTCGTCATCGTCATCGCCACCAACACCACCACCATCATCATCATCATCATCATCATCATCGCCCTTATCGTCATCGTCATCGTCATTTGCGCCCGCGCCACCCGCGCCGCCCGCGCCACATCCGGGCAGCATCAGGGGGCCCATCGCTAGGAGTAGGAAGGAGGACGAGATGAAGGGGAGAAGACGCATGGCAATACCTCAACTGGGGTCCGCACAGTGAAGGCGGAAGAACGGGAGTAGGATAGGGTAGCGTACCGATTTGCAGCGCTCGCCGCCAGTGCGAACAGCCGGGCCACGCCGGCCGCTGGTCGGGCCTGCTCGGGTCCGCTGGATCCGGCGCACGGATGCCACCATCACTCGGGAGATGGCAGCGAGGATGTACGAATCGCCTTGGATGGCCGGACGTTTGCTAGGGTCGACGCGATGGGTCGCAGGAGACGTGAGGTCCCTTACGTGAGCATGCCCGAGAGGAACCGGTGGGGCACGGTGGGGGTGCTGCAGCACGAGCGTCGCAGCGAAGCGAGAACGTGATGTCGCATCCGCTCACCAGTATCTCCACCGGGACCGGACGCCGCGAGCCGCGCCAAGCACGCTTCCCCGTCGCGACCCGCCCCACCCTCTAGCGACGCGCCGTGGCTCGGTCGGCGTACGAAGCGGCGGCATGCGAAGGGCCAGACCCAACTACGCGGGCTCGTCGATGCCGGGGTAGCCCGCCTGGTCCTGTGGGCGCGCTGTACCGTTGATGTCTTTCTCGGGATCACCATGAGCCCAATGCGCGATGTCTTCCAGCTGCTTGTAGTCGTCTTTGTTGGTATCGAGTTGGAAGTTCCCGGTGAACATCTCCGGGTCGTAGTCCCCCACTCCTTTATTGGGCGCGTCGTCGAACGCGTCATCGTCAACCGCGTTGAACCCGAACTCGAGTGCATCGTTGGGGCATGCCTCACTATCCAAACTATCGCCATCGTCGGCGACAAAAATGCTATTTCGAATCTCGCCCCTGTTCTCGCGCGGCCCGCAGTCCAATGAAACCGCGCCTTCGTGGTCATCATGGGCCTCATTATCGGCAACGGTACAGTACACGATCTCAACGTGCTCCATGTCGTTGAGATAAATAGCCGGCGTCGACACGTTGATACTGTTGTCCCCATTTTCGGAGATCAACGTATTGTACATGCTGAGCTCGCCGCCATCGAATCGCACACCGCCGCCCTCACACTCCTGCACCCGACTGTTCTCGATGGTCACATTGCATTCCTCGCTCGATACCCCCAGGCCTTCCGTATCCTGAACGCGCACGTCGTCGAGCCACATCGCCGCGTATCGGCATTGAATCGCCATCTCGTCGTCGGGATCTCCGTCGTCACCCGAGGCCATGTGCCTTACCTTCGCATTCACGAGGTAGAGCGTGGCGCCGTCTTCCACGAGGATGGCGGGCGCCTCCTCCGTAGCGGCGGAGAACGTGGCTCGCTTCTCGGCAAGGATAGCGACCGTACGCTTCCCATCGATCTGAAGGTCATCTTCCCACCCATCACCGTCATCGACGATGATGATCGTCCCCTTGCTGTCGTCCTCGATCCTGGAGATTGCAAAACCGATACCGCAAAATGGATCGGCGGCGTCACCTGTGGCCGTGCTGTCGTGGCACCCCGAGTCCATTTGCTCTACGTACCAGATTTTATCGTCGGGCATGCATTCGCCCGTGGCCAGATCGCAGGCCGCGGTGCACTCGTCGTGATCAACGCAACCGCGACAGCTGTTGTCGCCACCGTCGCAAATGGGGGTCTGCCCTTGGCAAGCGTCGTCGTTTTCGGTCGTGCACTGTACACATCGACCATCGTCTCGGCATGCCCCGGTGTCGGCACTCAGAAGTGCACAACTCGCGTCCGCAGCTGCCGAACGACAGTCCGCGCAGGAACCTGCGACACAGAAGAGATCAGGCACCTCGACGCAGTTTTCGGGGTCAGGCTGGCCATCGTTCGCATCACAGGCCATCTCGCTGCCGCTGCTGCCTGACGTGCCACTGCTTTCGCCATCCCCATCGCCATCCCCATCCCCATCCCCATCCCCATCCCCATCCCCATCCCCATCTCCATCTCCACCTCCATCTCCATCTCCATCTCCACCTCCATCGCCATCGCCATCCCCATCACCATCGCCATACCCATCCCCATCGCCATCCCCATCCCCATC
>JAZGFE010000198.1:0-15069 GCA_036479215.1 Nannocystaceae bacterium
GGTGCGGGCGAGATCTGCATAGGATGGCGGCTCGGGGAGTCTCCGGGCACGCAGAGCTTCCGCCGTCACGTGCAGCCCGAGGTCGTCGGCGATCTCCGCCAAGCCGGCATTCCTGACGGGGCACAGGCAGGTGCGGAGGCGACGTACGATCCGTCGCGTTTCCACGCTCGCGTCGGGCGAGGTAGCGACTTGGCATCCTTGGGCGCGCAGTGCTCTGGCTTCGGGTGGCAGGCGTTCGGCGATCCACTCGGCCGCGGTACTCGGTGAGATCACCTGCGCCGGATCCTGTCCGTCCGGAGGTGGCGTGTCCGCCACCCAGATCACATGCGCGGCAGCGATGCGTGTCGGAACCCTCATGCGCCCACCCGCTGTGACTCCACGATGGGGCCCAATTTTCTCGCCAAGAGGGAGTCGCCGGCCATCAGCCGTTCGAGCCTCGCCTTGCCGGCGGCAGTGGTCGGGGACGCGAGCTGCCAGACGAGGCGGTCGTCCGTCGCCTCTGGGTGGGTCCAGCTTAGCCACCAAGCGCGTCGCCAGGCGGCGTCGGAGAGATCGGCGCGGCGATCGGCGACGCCCGCCGGGAGCCACTGGGGGGTGACGAGTTGACGCAGGCCAAGATCATCTGTTTGGCACACGCGCACCCGTACCCGTGCGCAGATCCGACGGGAGGCCAATGCCGACAGGGGCCGCCCGAGGAGGTGGACTTGGCAGAGATCGACGAGGTCGCCAACGTGAAGATCGTGATGGCACGCGTGGATCGGCGCCGAGGTGCACTGCGTACGCTCGCAGGGGTAACAGTCGCTTCGGGGGTCGATGAGGAGCGCCCCTTCGCCGGGGGCGAAGGCCATTCCGCCCGCGGGGCCCAGGCGAAGCACGACACTGCGACAGCCCACGAGTGCAGCGAGGTGGATCGACACGGTGTCTACGCTGATGAGTCCCGCACATCGGCGCAGGATCTCCGCCGTGGTGTCGATGGGGCACGTCGCCACCGTACTCCGGGTCGGGCAGGCTTCGGCCAACGCTTGGAGGACCGGGCGTTCCCGTGGATGGCCGAGCAGAACGACGCCCCGATCGCTGCGCTCGCCGATGGCTTGGACCAGTCCGCGCCACCTGGAGAGCGACGATGCGTCCCCCCAGTCCTTGCGCAGGTCGCTAGAGTGCAGATGCATCGCCAGGGGCAACTCGGTGCGACCTGCGAGGGGCGCGAGGGCACGTCTCGCCTCGTGTCGGGCTCGCGAACTGCCGGTGGGAAGCGTGCAGGCCCCTGGAGCGACCGAAGCTGCGGCTGCGTAGAGATCTTGGTGGGCGAACACATTCAGTCCAGCGTCGACGCCGAAGTCGTTGATGTGCTGACTGAATGGGTCGTCTGTCAAGAACTGTCCCCGGTCATCCAGTTGGGGGCCGAGCATGGTTCCGCCAGCGTTGAGCAGCGTGGGGCCGATGGCACAAGCGAATCGGGTCGAGGACAGATTCACGACCGTGTCGAAACCGTGTGCGCCCCGAATTTCCTCTAGTCGCGCGCTTAGGCGTGTCGCAGCGGCGAAGGGGTGGAGGTGACGAAGTTGCTTGAGTGCATTGTAGTCGAGTGCGTGGCGAATGGAGATCCCCGGGAGGAGTCGCGCCGCTTGTTCTGTGGGCGAAAAATGCACGAGCTCGATCGCCTCCACCTCGGCTCGGCGCGCGAGCTCGCTCGCGACGTGTGCCCCGGTGATCAGATCTCCGAGTCGTTGGAGGGTGAGCAGGGCGACGCGGCCCCGGGGGGCGTGCGCCGCCGCGATCGGCCGGTCTGAACCCATCCGGATCCATGTGGGCCTGCCTTCGGGTGGGAGCAAGGTCTAGGCCGCGGCCCCCCGGTCCCCTTGTCGGACAGGTAGTGGTTCGAGCGGTTCAATCCCGAAGTCGCTGGGTGGGTTGGAGCGGAAAGCCGCGCCGGGGCGTGGGGCTTAGGGTCGCGGCGGTTTCCCCACGGGCAGCCGACCGTACGCCCAGCGAAGATGCACGTGATCCTGGTGCGCGGGCCAATACGCTCTGTTTTGGGCGTGAAGGTAGCGACGCCCTGGGCGCCGTTGCTGCGCATCCGCGTCGTAGCGGTCGAGAACTTCGGGGTCGTTGTGCACAAAGTACGCGACGTCGTCGCGCGGGAGCACGGCTTGCGCCAAGAACCGAAGCCGCGCGGCCGTGCGGGTGTCACCGTTGGCGGCAAGCGGTGGTTCAACGTGGCCTTGCCCATCGGGTTGGGTGGACCATACGGAACGCCCCGAACGCCACGTGTGCCACACAATGTGGGGATTGGCGAGGGAGCCATTCTTGTCCCGCTGTGGATAGTCGAGCAGATAGAGGTCGGCGTCCAGGCCCTTTTTATGCGTCCAGTGGTCGGGAAGCGTGCCGCCTGTAGATCGGCTGATATCGCCGATGCCCAGTGGCACGCCCACTTGGTCGAGATACGCGGCGGCGAGCGCGACCAGATCTGCGATGACCGACGCACGTCCCCATTGATGGTCAAGCGATGCCGTGCCATCGCGCTTGAACACAACATAGTCCGAACCCGGCGTGGCCACGTCGGAGAGCAATATCCAGCGCTCGCGCTTGTGCCAAGCGTGGTGCGACCCGGGGCGGCCGACGCTGGCGAAGCCGAGGCGAGGCACCATGACGTGCAACCAAGCGCGCTCGGCGTCCCGCCAGCTCAAGATGAGATCGAACTGGGCGAGGGGACCTTGCGTCGGTACGGTTCCGGGATCGGTTGGGCCGAACTTCGCCCACGCCATCCATCGCCGCGCCTCTTCCCGCGTACCGGCGAAGTTCATGGCTCGGCCTTCGCCGTACGCTCGCTTGAGCCCGAGGCCTGGTGGGACGATGCCCCGCGCTTTGAGCCTGGGCTTGCGGCGCAGCCCCAGTCGATGCAGATCCTCGTTCGCGTCTTGGAGCAGTCCCATCGCTTGCGAGCGGGTGATCGCACGCGCAGGGGCGTCGGCAGCGTCTGCCGCCAGCAGGCCCTCGTTCGGGTTGGGTCCGTGGGACGTGGGGGCGGTTTCCGAAGGCTCGCCGTCGGGGTTTTGGGCGACGGTGGGGTCTTCGGGAGTGGTCGCACATGAGGCGATCATCGCGGTGGCGATCATCATCCGTGCGACAGAAGCGAGGCGGCGAGGCGCGATGGAACAGGACCGGCGCATGAGCGGGGAAAATCCCGCAGAGCTTACTGCGCGGAGCTGGGCGGGGACAAGTCGCGACCGGGTGGACGGATGTCGGGGCGAGGTGGGCCCCGCCGGCTGCATAGAGAGGGGGGCATGGATGGGGTGTGTCGGTCTTTGTTCGGGCGAGACGCGGAGCGAGCGAGGCGAGCGCGCCAGCGGGGTGGTACGAGGAAACCTGCCGTGTCCGAATTTCGCGTCCGAGTGGTTGGACTTCCCTGTTGGCTGCGCTGGCGCAGGCTGCTCGGTCCGGGACGATGGACGGAGGAAGTGCGGCAAGACGGCGTGCCGAGGGTGCTGGAGGCCCGTCTCCCACGGGAGGCCGCGGCCGATCTGTCCGCGCGGCTGCGAGGTTTGTGGCTCGACGGCGCCGCCGTACGAGTGGAGACCTCGCCGCGGCTGGATCGGCGCTCGATCCGTCGCGCGCGGTCTGCCGACGCCCGCCGCCGCCGGGACACGACGCAAGGCTTCGTGCGCCGCGGGGCGCGCCTGGACGCCGAGGGCCGATTCTCGCTCACGCCGGAAGCGCTTGCGGTCCGGCTGGGACGGTGGGCGAGGGCGGGCCGCGTGGTGGATGCGGGCTGCGGTGCCGGTGGGAATGCCATCGGCTTCGCACGTGCCGGGAGCCATGTGACCGCTATCGAGCTAGATGCGGATCGAGCCGCGATAGCGCGCCACAACATGCTGGTCTATGGCGTGGACGACCGGGTCGAGGTTGTGCAGGCCGACGCCGTACAGTACGGGTCGCAGCTCGACGCCGACCTGCTATTTGTCGACCCGCCGTGGGGGCGCGAATGGAACCACCAGCGGACGGTGCTCGACGACTTTCCGCTGCTCCGATCGTTGCTTCGGCAGCGACGCGCGCGCACGGAGGTGTGGGCCAAACTCCCGCCTTCGTTGGTCGTACCCGCGGATACCCACGTGGAGCCGGTGGCGGTCTTCGGTGCCGCCCTTGGAGACTGGCGACGGATCAAGTTCTTGATCCTGCGTTTTCGCTCCAGGCGTTGATCGCAGCCCTGCTCGTCGATCCCACGCCGTCGTCCTTGTCGCCAGGCCGTGTGGGACGAGTCCGTGTGGGTACGACTAGAGAACGCGTCTTCGTTTGCCTCCGGTGCCCGTGCCGGTGGCAGCGGGCCGGTCCTTCGACGCGCGATTCATGGACGCGGGTGTCGCCCCTACAGGCCCCTCCGCGAGTGTCAGCGAGCCCAGGCTCTCTGCCAGCAGCGATCCAAACGACCCGAGCGACCCACGACCGCGATTCGCCGGAGCGCCTCCCGTGGTGTTGAACGCTTGAAACGCCGAACGCTCTTCCGCGTCCCCCACCGCTTTGATGCTGAGTCGAAGTTTGCCATCGTTGTCCCCCGCTAAGCGCACCACCTGGACCTTCTTGCCCACTGGGAAGGCGCGCCGCGGGTCGCCACCTGGCGGTAGGCCCACCTCGCGTGTGGGGACCAGGCCCGTGCCGATCTCGCAGGACACGAATACTCCAAACGGCTCGACCTTGGTGACTTCGCCGTCCAGGACACGCACGGCCTCCCCCGGAAGGGGACCTTCCGGCGGGGGGAGCGTGGCTTTGATCGAGAGTTTGATTCGAGGTTTCTCTTTGCTGGCACCTTCGCTCGCTGTGTCGATCGCCAACACGCGGACCTTCACCCGTTCTCCCACGGAGAACAGATCTTCGACCCTCTCTACGTGCCCGTGGCCGAGCTCGGAGATATGGGCGAGGCCTTGGATGCCTCCGATGTCGATGAAGGCCCCGTAGGACTGTGTCGACGCTACCGCGCCTTCGATCTCGTCCCCGACCGCAAGTCTCGCCAGCACCTCGCGGGACTGCTCCGCCCGTTCGGCTTCCAAGATCGCGCGGCGTGAGACCACAACGGTACGCCCCCGGTCACGGACGTCGATCACTTTGAAACTGTGGTCCTGGCCTTCGAATACGCTCAGATCCGCCGTGTAGGCGATATCGAACTGCGAGGCCGGGCAGAAGGCAGAGACCTCGCCGATCTGGACGAGAAGTCCCCCTTTGATGGCTTTTTCTACCCTGCCTTCGACGGGGGTGCCGGCTTCGCGCGCGAGCTGTAGGTTCTCGATGTTCCCGGCCCCACCCGCGAACGAGATCACGAGCGTGGGGCGATCGCCGCCCTTCGTCACCGTGGCTCGCACGATATCGCCCACCTCGACGCGGACCTTGCCCGTATCGTCTTGGAGCTGTGTCTTGGCGATCTGCCCCTCGCTGCGTGTGCCCACGTCCACGAAAATGGTATCGCGACCGATCTCGATCACCTTGCCTTCCAGCAGTTGCCCAGGTCGGACCCGCTTTCCCCGGCTCGCGCCTGTTTCAGCGAAAGAAGCGTCGAGCAGTGCGGCAAAATCCTCATCTTGGTCGGACATCGGGAGCGAGCTTGGCAGACAGCTTCGGCGGGAGCAAGCGCCTGTGCGGGTCCAGCCCTGCGCGTCGCAAGCGAACGCAACGGCATCTGATCCATCCCATCGCGGCCGTACTGGCGCTGGCAACACATCGAAGCGCAGGACGACTCGGGCTGACCCCGTGCCGTTCGTGTCGACGCGTGCCGTTCGTGCCGGCATCGGAAGCGGCTTGCCGTTGCTTATGGTCGCTTGTCGCTGCGGCCGGCCAACGCTGCGGTGTTTGACAAGCGAAGATCCGGGAGCTCGGGAGGCTCTTCGGTCACGCTCCCTGGCCGCCACATCTGGATCACCTCGACGTGATCTTGTTTCGTCAACCGGATTTCGTGGGGTTGGCCGTCACCCACCGGAACCTCAATGTAACAGGGAGTAAGACACTGTTCGGCCCGGTCGAGGAATACCGTTGCCTTCTTCACGTTGCTCACGATCAGGGCACGGTTCCGCGGCAGTCGTGTTGCGTCACCCGGCGGCACGGCCTCGGCGGATGTTGTCGCTTCGACCGCCCGCACGCGGAGCGCGTTGGCATGTAGGGGTGGGGCCGTCGGGTCGCGGTAGAACAGGAAACCGAGCACGGCGATGAAAAGCAACGCCAAGCCGGCGCCGGTGAGACGCCCTGGTCCCGTGGATATCCAGCGGTTCAACAAGTGGCCGGCGAGGGGGGGCGGGGAGGTGGCGGCGGTCGTTGCTTCGGCGAGTCCTGGGCCCGGGGAGGATCCTTGCGTCGACTCGTGGGGGGCGACGTGCTCGCCACCGTCGCGATCCCGCACGTTTCCGATGCACCCCCCGATCAGTTCGGCGAATCGGCCGGCCTTCTGGATCCGCTTGTTTCGATCTTTGCGCAGTGCCAGCGCCAGAACTCTGGCGGTTTCGCGCGAACAATTTTTGGGCGGCGGCACTTTGGCGCGCACATGCTTGAGCATCGTCGCCATCGGTTCGTCAGCGCGAAAAGGTGGGTGCCCCTCGAGCATCTCGTAGAGCACGCAACCGAGGGAGTAGATGTCGGTGCGATGGTCAAGCGATTGGCCGTTGCATTGCTCCGGCGACATGTACTGCGGCGTGCCGAAGACCTCACCAGCGCGGGTCAATCGACTTGAGTCGATGCCGCCCGCGATACCGAAGTCGAGCACCTTCACCACCGTCGTGACGCCGACGGTCTCGACGTAGATGTTGTCGGGTTTGAGATCCCGGTGGAAGATTCCGTGTTCGTGGGCTTCGCTGAGACTTTCGGCAATCTGGCGGGCGTACTGGAGTGCCTGCAATTCTTCGACGGGCCCATCGTCCTCGAGGCGGTCGGCCAGGCACTGCCCCCGGAGCAGTTCCATCACCATGAACGGGCGCCGGTCTTCCGTCTCTCCGTGTTCGAACACCCGGACGGTGGAGGGGTGCCGCAGGTGCGAGGTGATATCGAGCTCGCGGCGGAATCGGGTCATGAACTTCGCGTCGGCGAGCGAACCTCGTCGTACGAGCTTGATGGCAACCTCGCGCCCAACCTGGTGATCGAAGGCGGCGTACACCACCCCCATGCCACCTTCACCGATCACACGCGTGATTTTGTAGCGGCCCGCGATTGTATTGCCGACGTCGGTGTCGGACACAACCTCCAAGATGGACGCCGCGTCCGGGTCGTGCCCGTCTCCAGCGTCTTGGCTCCTCGGGTTTCGCGGCATGGCGGGTTGAAAAATCACGACCGCACGGCTTCCCTTCTCGCGAAGGGGCGACGTCGGCCTGCTAGCGACATAGCTTAATAAGGCACCCGATGGCACCTTCGGTGCAAGAAAAGTGGCGCGTCGGCTTCCTCGGGCGCCGTCGGCTTCGCAGGAGCTTCACAGGATCTTCACAAAAAAAATCGCACGACCCGGTAACGATCTGGCGGCTGTTATGTGAGTCTGGCCGACTACGCGGTTCACAACGGGTCGACGCAAGCCACGCACCCTCGCAGACCCGCCCGTGAACTGTGTTGGGGTAGGTGACGCGGCTCTCGACGAGGCTGACTGTTTCGGCCGCCGGCTTGTTCGACGCGGCCACGCGGCCACGCGGCTGATCGCGGATGATCGCGGATGATCGGACCGTGTGGTGCGGGTGGTGTGAACTGGGGTGCATTGCGTGACCAGGGCGACCTTCCGTAAGGTCGGTCAGGCCACATGTCCACCCCCGTCCTCGCATCCTCCACCGGAGCTCCAGCATCGCCAGCCGCGGCGCAGCAGGGGTCCACGACTCCACACTACCGTCCAGAAAACAAGATCCGCGTGGTGACGGCCACAGCCCTGTTCGATGGCCACGATGCCGCCATCAACGTCATGCGTAGGATCCTGCAGGCGCACGGTGCCGAGGTGATCCATCTGGGTCACCATCGTGGGGCAGAAGAGGTCGTGGACGCAGCCATTGAGGAGGATGCACAAGCGATCGCGGTGAGCACCTATCAAGGCGGCCATATGGAGTATTTCCGCTACTTGTACGACCTGCTGCGGGAAAAAGGCGCGCCGCATATCACGATCTGGGGGGGCGGGGGTGGGGTCATCGTGCCGCGCGAGATCGAGATGTTGCACGCGTACGGCATCAAGCGGGTGTTCTCCCCAGAGGACGGTCGTAGCATGGGGCTCGATGGCATGATCGACGTGATCCTGCGGGGATCCGACTTCTCCACGAGTCCCGATGACCCCGTCGCTGAACTTGGGCGGCTGCGCGCCGCCGACATGGCCGATTGCGGTGTCGTGTCGCGCCTCGCTCGTTTGATCAGCGTGGTGGAGCGTGGTGGCGAGGGGGGGGAGCTGCTGGTGCAGGCGTTGCGGGTCCCAGCGGAGCCTCACGTGCCCGTGATCGGCGTCACCGGTACGGGCGGCGCGGGGAAGAGCTCTCTTACCGACGAGTTGGTGGCTCGTTTTATGCGCGAATCCGAGCCGAAACGCGTGGCTATCTTGTCGATCGACCCCACGCGGCGGCGCACAGGTGGTGCGCTGCTTGGCGACCGAATCCGCATGAACGCCCTCGTTGCCGGGCCGGTGTACATGCGCAGTCTGGCCACACGCGGCTCGGGCGGGGCCTTGTCGCGGGCCACGGGCGACGCGGTTCGCTTGTGCAAGTGCTCCGGTTTTGAGCTCATCATCATCGAGTCCAGTGGCATCGGGCAGGCGGACGCGGGCATCGAGGAAGTTGCCGATTTGACGACCTATGTGATGACCTCGGAGTACGGCGCGCAGACGCAGCTCGAGAAGATCGAGATGCTCGATGTTGCGGACCTCGTTGTGATCAACAAGTACGAGCGCAGCGGCGCAAAAGATGCGTTGCGCGATGTGAGGCGCCAGTTCAGACGGAATCAGGGAATTGCGGCCACGACGCCGGACGAGGCATTGCCGGTGTTTGGCACTGTGGCCAGCCGGTTCCACGATAGCGGGGTAAACGCATATTACGCGGAGATTTGTCGTCGGCTCACCGCGCGCACCGGGTCGACCTGGCGATGCGGGATTCCCGAGTGCCAGCGCGCACTGGCGTCGGAGACCCGCGGGATGATCCCATCCGATCGTGCCCACTACCTGGCAGAGATCGCTCATACGCTTCGTGCGTACAAGCGGCGAGTCGCGCGACAAGTCGAGGCGGTGCGACAGCGCGACGCCCTGCGCCGTACGCTGGATCTGGCGAAACGCGAAGACGAGCATGTTGCGTCGTGGATCGGTCGCCGACTCGACGCGGCGCGGGGCGAGGTGGATCCAGATGCGGAACGAGCGTTGGTCGAATACGAGGCGATCAAGCGAGCGTACGCCGGGGCGACCCATGTCGTGAAGGTGCGCGAGCGCTCGTTTTCTTACGACACCAGCCATCGTACGCTGTCGGGGCTACGGGTCCCTCGCGTGTGCTTACCTGGCGATGCGGAGCCGGGGGCGATCGTGCGCTACATGATGCTGGAGGGTCCTCCAGGTCACTTTCCTTACACTGGGGGCGTATTCGAGTTCAAGCGTGAGGGGGAGGACCCCAAGCGGATGTTTGCTGGCGAGGGCGGTCCGCGGCGAACCAATGAACGTTTCCACTATCTGGCGGGAGCTGAGGCCGCGAAGCGGCTTTCAACGGCGTTCGACTCGGTCACCCTGTACGGGCAGGACCCCGGGACGCGTCCCGATATCTACGGCAAGGTTGGGGAGAGCGGGGTGAGCGTGTGCACGTTGGAGGACATGTCTGAACTGTTCGCCGGTTTCGACTTGTGCAGCAGCACGACGAGCGTGAGCATGACGATCAACGGTCCGGCGCCGATTCTCTTGGCCTTCTATATGAATGCAGCCTGCGATCAGCGGGTGGCAGAGTTGGAGGTCGAAAGCGGGAACACGCTCGGCGAAACGGAGCGATCGAAGGTGCTAGACCATGTGCTGCAAACCGTCCGTGGGACGGTACAGGCCGATATCCTGAAAGAGGATCAGGGGCAGAATACTTGCATTTTTTCGATCGAATTCGCCATGCGCATGATGGCGGACGTGCAAGCGTATTTCATCGAAAAGGGGGTCCGAAACTACTACTCGGTGTCGATCAGCGGCTACCACATCGCGGAGGCCGGGGCGAATCCCATCTCCCAGCTCGCGTTCACCTTGGGCAACGGGTTCACGTACGTCGAGTACTATCTCTCGCGTGGTCTCGAAATCGACGCCTTCGCCCCCAACTTGAGCTTCTTTTTCTCCAATGGCCTGGACGCCGAATACACTGTTATCGGCCGGGTGGCACGGCGGATCTGGGCCGTCGCCATGCGCGACCTGTACGACGCCAATGGGCGATCCCAGAAGCTCAAGTACCATATCCAAACGAGCGGCCGCTCGCTGCACGCAATGGAGATCGACTTCAACGACGTCCGCACCACGCTGCAGGCGTTGTTTGCGTACTACGACCACTGCAACAGCTTGCACACGAACGCCTACGACGAAGCCATCACCACGCCCACCGAAGAGAGCGTGCGACGAGCGATGGCCATTCAATTGATCATCACCAAAGAGCAGGGCCTGGCGAAAACTGAAAACGTGTTGCAAGGCAGCTATATCGTCGAAGAACTCACCGAACTCGTGGAAGAGGCGGTGCTCGATGAGTTCTTGCGTCTCGATGAAAGGGGGGGGGTATTAGGAGCGATGGAGCGTCAGTATCAGCGCGGAAAGATCCAAGATGAGAGTATGACCTACGAGCGGCTCAAGCATAGCGGCGAGCTGCCCATCGTCGGTGTGAACACGTTTCGGAACCCGGCGCGGTCGGGAGATCAAGAAGCCTCGGAAGTCTTGCTCACGCGGGCTTCGAGTGAAGAGAAGGACGACCAGATCCGACGCCTGCTCGCGTTTCAAGATGCCCACAGCCAAGAGGCGCCGGCGGCCCTGGCTCGACTCAAGAAGGTCGCCCTCGAGGGGGGCAATGTCTTCGAGGAGCTCATCAGCACGACGCGCTGCTGTAGCCTGGGCCAGGTTTCGCGCGCGCTGTTTGAAGTCGGAGGGGAGTATCGGCGCAACATGTAGCGTGCTGCGCGGGCCCGCCGAAATGGGTCAGAGTGTGGTACTACGGCGCCACGATGCGTGTGGCGCTAGATACGCATGGCTGTCGTCTCAATCAGTTTGAGACGGAGGCGATGCAGCGAGCACTGGCTGCCGCCGGGCACGAAGTGGTGGCTACGCCTGCGCAGGCCGACACGTACGTGCTCAACACCTGTACGATCACGGCGGCCGCCGACGCCGATGCCCGCAAGGCGATCCGGCGGGCCCGGCGGGCGAATCCTGAGTTGGCGGTGGTGGTCACGGGCTGTTACGCCACCGGGGCCCCGGGGGAGGTGGCGCAACTCGATGGCGTGAGGATGGTGCTCGGCAATGTGGACAAGGACAGTCTGGTCGCGCAGCTCGACCGTCTCGATGGTCTCGATGGTCTCGACCGTCTCGATGGTCTCGACCGTCTCGATGGTCTCGACCGCCCTGATGAGCCCGAGCCCGCCCTTCCTCAGGCGGCGGTTGGCGCTGCGTCCGCTGTGGGCGTCGCGGCGCCCGCCGGACAAGTGCAGCCCTCGGCCATCGTGTCGGTCGAGGCCCTCACCCGATTGTCTCGCCTGCTCCCCACTCTCGCCACCTCCCCACGGACGCGACCCTATCTCAAAGTTCAGGATGGTTGCGACTATCGTTGTAGTTTCTGCATCGTTCCCAGCGTGCGTGGGGTGAGCCGTAGCCTGCCCCTGAGCGCGGTCGTGGGTCAGCTTCGAGCGTTGCTGGCCGGCGGTCGCCCCGAAGTTGTGCTCACGGGTGTTCACCTTGGCACGTACGGTCGAGACCTCGCGCCGCCCCAGCCGCGTGTGACGTTCGCGGGTCTGGTGCAGGTTCTTGTCGCGCACCTCGGCGCCGGCCGTTTGCGGTTGAGCTCACTCGATCCCCACGAGGTCGATGCGCGTCTCATCGACCTCATGGCTCGCCATCCTGACCGCCTGTGTCGCCACCTGCATCTGCCGGTGCAAAGCGGCGACGATGACATCTTGAGGGTCATGAGAAGAGCCCACACGGTGGCGGACCTCCGATCCCTCGCGCCGCGTTTGGCTGCCGCCGTTCCCGGCGTGGCCATCGGGTCAGACCTCATCGTGGGGTTCCCCGGGGAGACGAGGCTGGCCTTCGATCGAACCTACGCGCTGTTGGAAGAGCTGCCCATCGCCTATGCGCACGTGTTCAGCTACTCGGCCCGGCCGGGCACCCACGCAGCCACTTTGGGCGACCACGTGCCCGTGCCCGAGAAGAAACGCAGGAACGCGGCCCTACGAGCGCTCTCGTCCGCAAAGTGGAACGATTTCCGCCGGCGTAGCTGCGGGCGCCTAGGATCGGTTGTGGTGGAACGGGAGGTAGGAGTTGGTTGGCTCGAGGGTCTGACCGACAACTACATTCGAGTGCGCTTTCGCGGCTCCAGTGGACGGTTAGGGAGCACGGCGCAGGTGGAGTTGCAGGCACTCGATGCGGATACCGATACCGTGGCCGGTCGCTTGATGGACAGCTAGGTTACACTGATCGCGTCCTTGGAGGTCGCCTCGTCGTGGCTCTACATTTCTACAACACGCGAACCCGCAACAAAGAGCTCTTCGTTCCGGCCGTCCCCAATGTGGTCCGAATCTACACGTGTGGGCTCACAGTGTACTCTCGGATGCACATCGGGCACGCCCGCACCTATCTATTTTGGGACTTCGTCCGACGCTATCTCGAGTATCGCCAGTATCAGGTACTCAGTGTGATCAACTACACAGACATCGACGACCGTATCATCGGGCGCGTCGACGAGACGACCGGGTGCGTGGACTTGGCGGAGCAGGTGATAGCGAGTTTTCGGCGCGACTGTCGATCGCTGCGGATCAAGGACTACTCCGCCTACACGCGCGCGACCGACTTCGTGCAGGCGCAGATCGAAGCCGTTGCTCGGTTGATCGCCAAAGGGCACGCGTATGTAGTCGACGGGGAGGTCTTCTACGCTGTCGAAAGTTTTCCTCGTTACGGCGCACTCTCGGGGATCCAGATCGACGCCCAGCAGGCGGGCGCCAGCGGACGGGTGACCGAAGACAGCTCGCGCAAGCGCCATCCCGCCGACTTCACGTTGTGGAAACCCCAGACGCAGGATGGTCAGCCAAGCTGGTCCACAGGCCACGTGTCTTGGCCGAGGGGGCGCCCAGGCTGGCACATCGAATGCTCCGTGATGGCGAGCGCTCTATTGGGCGATCAATTCGACATTCATGGTGGCGCCGTGGACAACCTGTTTCCCCACCACGAGAACGAGATCGCCCAGTCCGAGCCGCTTTGCGGTCATCCTTGGGTCCGCTACTGGATGCATCCCGAACATCTGGACCTGCGGGGGCACAAGATGAGCAAGTCGGTGGGCAACGTGGTCGGCATCCCAGAGATCCTCGAAGATCACCGCTACGACGAGATCCGATGGTTCTTCTTGGCGACGCACTACCGCAGCAAAATCCAGTTTACCACCGACCTGCTCGAAGGCGCGGCGGAGGGTTACAAGCGAATCACGCGACTCGTGGGCCGTCTCGCGGAACGTCTCGAGGCCTGCTCGCCGGACGCGTTGCGGATTCCCATCGCGGGAGAGTACGCCTCGCTTCGCGCGGAGGAGGATCGCGTGCCGAGAGACCGACACCAGCTGCTGCATGGCGTCTTCGGCCAGGCGAGCGAGCGTTTCATCTCCAGGTTCATCCGGGCTTGCGACGACGATCTCGGGACACCGGCGGCGGTGGCCGCGATGTTTGACTACGTCGGCGAGCTGAACGCGGGGGGGATCGACGAGGTCGACGACCGACCGTCGTTGCTCGCTGTGTATCGCACACTGACACTGCATCTGTACGTGTTGGGCATCGAGTTCCCAAGTGAGCGCCTCTACCCTCAGTTGGCCGTCGAGTGCCAACCTGCCCCGCCAGGCCCCGCGGACGCGAGCAACTTGCGCGCGGTGTTGGACAGCCTGGTTCAGCAACGCCAGGAGGCTCGCGCTTCGAAGGATTTCGTGCGTGCGGATCTACTCCGAGATGTTCTGACCGACGCGGGCATCGTATTGGAAGATACGGCGCAGGGTCCCCGTTGGGCGCTCGACGGCCGGTGAAGCGTTCGACGACGGCGGGGTGAAGAAGTGTTCGGTTGGGTGAAACGGCCGGTTGGGTGAAACGGCCGGTTGGGTGAAACGGCCGGTGGGGTGAGGCGGACGGTGTGGGTGAGGCAGCTGCGTGCCAATGTCGGGTGAGGCGGGTCATCTAGGAAACGGATGCTGGCTGCGGGCGGTCGCCCCTCGATGCTCACGCGTTGGGGCGGACCGCCCCACGAAGCAACGGTGTTTTCTAGTCCTAGCTCACGCCGATTACATTCGATGAACGCCGAAGCAGGGGTCAGCCACCGCACCCGGAGGTCGGAGAGGGAGACGATGGCGGCATACGGCTCACCGAATCCCGCGAGCATGCAACATGACGCACGCGAAGTTGGGGCTCGGCGCAAACGCATTGCGCCCGATTCATCTAAACCGCAACGCCAGCACTGCACTTACTTCGGACTCCACCCACGATGTCAAACATGCACGCTCCTTCCTACCGCCACGCGCGGATCACCTCCATTCTGGCCACATTGGCGGTTCCACTGGCGCTCGCCAGCTGCGATGACAAAGCCGACGCCGGATCCGATCCATGGGCAACGAACCAGGGGGCGGGCGACGACGATGACGCTCATGGGGATGACCATGATGATGAGAGTGATGATGATGATGAGAGCGATGAGAGCGATGAGAGTGATGAGAGTGATGAGAGTGATGATGATGAGAGTGGGGATGATGAGAGTGGGGATGATGATGATGAGAGTGGGGATGATGAGAGTGAGGAAGATGAGAGCGAGGAGGATGAGAGCGAGGAGGATGAGAGCGAGGAGGATGAGAGTGAGGCGAGTAACGACGATGACGGCGACGGAGACGCGGGAGATGGAGATGCGGGAGACGGAGACGCGGG
>JAZGFE010000199.1:0-2007 GCA_036479215.1 Nannocystaceae bacterium
CGGATCACCGCGTCTTCACCGAGCACTGAGGCACGGAGGCGTGCTCTGCGGCAAGAACCGCGTGGCTCGCCTGATGAGGCTACCCTCTGTGCCAACATGACTGAGACACCGCCCTCCCGTGAGTTTAGTGTAGAGGGCGAGTTCAAAGGCCATGATGACACGACCAGAATCGGATCGAGAAAACGATGACACCCCTTCCTCCGAGGTGCAGCCCAAGGCGTCACGACGGCGTTTTGGCCGAGCATACAAACTGAAGATCCTCGATGAAGCCGACGCCTGCACGAAGCACGGTGAACTCGGCGCCCTCCTTAGGCGTGAGGGGCTCTACTCCTCTCACCTCAGCGGTTGGCGTGGTCAACGGGAGCGGGGGGAGCTCGTGGGCACTGCCAAGAAGCGCGGGCCAAAGCCGCGTGAGGTGAATCCGCTCGACAAGCGGGTACTAGAACTCGAGCGCGAGAATGCGAAGCTCCTCAGGCGGGCGAAGCGCGCCGAGGCGATGATCGAAGTCCAAAAAAAAGTCTCGGACTTGTGGGGTGTGACCCTGCGGAAGTCCGACGACGACGAGACCGATTCGTGACCATGATCGACGAGTTGGACGGCGATGCCGACGTGGTTGGCGCGTGCACGGCGGTCGGGTTACCCCGAGCGAGTTACTATCGGCGTTGGCACGGCGCGAAACGACCTCCGGCACGCCCTCGTCCTGAGCCGCAGCGCAAACTCTCCCAGGACGAGCGACAGCGCGTCCTGGATGTTCTGACCGAGCCTCGATTCGTCGACTGCGCGCCGATCCAGGTGTGGGCGCAGCTAATGCAGGAAGGCGTGTACCTTTGCTCAGCGCGAACGATGCATCGCATCCTGAGCGAGAATGCCTCAGTGCGTGATCGGCGCAACCAACTGCGTCACCCCAATTACGCGGCCCCGCAGCTGATGACGACGAGGCCCAACGAGCTTTGGAGTTGGGACATCACGAAGCTACTTGGTCCGCAAAAGTGGACCTACTACTACCTGTACGTCATCCTCGATGTGTTCAGCCGAGATGTCGTTGGCTGGCTCATCGCGGAACGAGAGACGGGTGCGCTAGCCAAGGAACTCGTGGCTGAATCCTGTCACCGGCAGGGTATCGAGCCCGGGGAACTCACCGTGCACAGTGATCGTGGTAGCCCGATGAAGAGCAAGGTCCTCGGACAGCTCTACGCCGACCTGGGAGTCACGAAGACCCACAGCCGGCCGCACGTGTCGAACGACAATCCGTTCATCGAGTCGCACTTCAAGACTCTCAAATACCGACCCGAGTTCCCCGAGCGATTCGGCTGCCTGGAAGACGCGCGCGGCTGCTTTCGCGACCTCTTCCAGTGGTACAGCCACGAGCACCATCACAGCTCCCTCGAGTACCTTACTCCTCACGACGTGCACTCCGGCTTGGCTGACCAACGATTGGCCGAGCGGCACGAAGTGATGCTGTCCGCGTATCAATCCCACCCCGAGCGCTTCGTCCACGGACCATCAAAGAAACGAGAACTGGCGCGTGCGGTCTGGATCAACCCGCCCAAGGCCACTGTCGACGCGGACGCCGACCAGGCGAAGAACGGGACCGGGCTCGAGGGCCCGGCCCCATCCGTTTCGTCACCTGCGCAGCGCTCAGGATGCTCCTCAGCAGAGCCCTATCCTCCGAGCAGGCGCGACGAACCTACCCCATCCGGTTTGTCCTCAAAGCGACAAACCTCGGGGTGTGGGGCAGAGCCCCGCTCCGAACAGGGCGTGCCGATGGCGGCGCTCCTGTAAACCTATGACCAGCGGTGTCTCAAAGTCGTTGACACGTTCCGCTATCGGGGATTCGACCGGCCTTGAAGAAGGCATTCCGGGTCCAGACGACTGACTCAAACCACGACCACCCGATCGCGCCGAACCTGCTCGACCAGGTGTTCACGTCCGATGGCCCAAACAAGATCTGGGTCTCGGATATCACCTACATCCCAACGGACGAAGGGTGGCTGTACCTATCCTCAA
>JAZGFE010000200.1:0-2985 GCA_036479215.1 Nannocystaceae bacterium
TTCGCCGTCGGGTGGGAGAGGTCGGAGTTGGTTTTTCTAGGACGTGGCTCCGGCCTCTCTTTGTTTCTCGATGGTGGCGCGGACCCTACGAAGCCGCGCCTCGTCCACCAAAAAACTGGGTCCTGGCGTCAGCCGATTCGCGGGACTTCCGCTGGTCGGAGCATGCTCGCGCACGGGTTTACGCGGATGCTGGTGGTCGCCGACACCTTGAAGTGCTCGATCGGTCGTGCGCCTGAAAGGAAGCGCCCGTTGATGAAGAATGCTGGTGTTCCGCTGACGCCAAGCTTGCTCATATCGGCGTGGTCGTTCTTGATGGTCTGCTGGCAGGCTCCATCAATGGCTGCTTTGTACTTGGCCATGTTCAGGCCAACTTCTTTCGCTAGTTTCTCCATGTTTTCAGCCTTGAGGTTGCGACCAGCGTTGTAGCCCTTTTCCCAGATCAGCTTGTCCATCTCCCTGAACTTGCCTTGCCTCGCAGCGGCGCAGCTGGCTAAGGCCGGGTCAATAGCCGTTCGGCGATGGACGACGAAGTGCTTGTAGACGATCCTAAGATCGTTGCCGTACAGCTTTCGAAGTTGGTCGAGGGTCGCGCCGACCCGTTCGCTAAACGGACAGGCGTACTCGAACGCTTTGACGATCGTTACCTTCGCGTACTTGGGGCCAACGTACGGGGAGTTGCCGATCGGGACCTTGTAGGCGGTATCGGCGTCAGGCCGCGGCCGGTTTTGTTGTGGTAGTTTGTCGTGGGGCTTGATATCGTTTGCAGTTTCCGATGGTGTTGTCGCTGGCCTGGGAGCTTGTGCTGTAGACGCGTCGTTCGCTTGGCTTGGGCGGGACTTGGACTGGCGTACGAATTTATCGTTCTTAACAGTCCAGATCTCGCGGACGTTGTAAAAATTGCCCTCATCGGATTGGTGTTCGTACGCGACGAGAACCCCCTGGCCGTGTTGGCTAACTTGTGGGTATTCCGCCGAGCCCGTTGCTGCTCGTACGAGAGCTGTGCCGAGGTGTTTGATGCTGCAGTCCTGCTTGAGACCAAACACGATGACCTCGACTTCGGGACTTATCCCGCCATAGTAGATGATGCCGTCACTGTCAGCGTACTTGGATAGGTCTTCGTGGACATTGACGATGGCTTCGTTCTTGTTGTCGCCATCCAGGTCGGCGTAGGCGACCGAGTGTTCGGATTCGTCGAAGGTTGAAAATCTTCCGTACACGTTACTCGACCATCTTACCTTCGTAAGATCGCAGTTCGGCGCGACGGATCTGGCCGTTTTGACGTCGGCTGTTTCGGCATCTGGTGTCGTAGCGTCAGCCGTCTTGGTGTCGACGGGCTTGGTATCAACGGTCTTGGTGTCGCCATGGGTAGAATCGTCGGCCTTGGCATCAGCGGGGTTTGGATCGCCAGCCTTGGCTACGGCCGGCTGTACAACGACAGGAGCAGCATCGCCAGCCTTGGGCTCCCGTGCCTTGGCTTCGGCCGGTGCGGACTGAAGCGAGGATGGCGAACGACAAGAGTCCATCCAGTTTGAGTGATGGGGCGGTCATGGGTGTGCTCAGCGTAGCCGGTCAACTGGCATGAACGGTATCGGAGAACGCGAAGTGGTGTACAGTACGCGAATTGGGATGTGGCCCATGCGAGCGGACGCGCATGTCTGGAAACTGGAGACTCGAGCAGGCCAAGAACGATAGGCCATACGGCTCCCAGGTAGTGTGCGGGGCCGCGTGTGGCGTTTTCACCACGCCGGCGAGGGACAGCCAAAGTAGGGGCGACACGCTGAGCGGGGCAGCTCGTGGCGTGTTCGGGTCTCGACCTCGGCTGCGTGTACCACGGGGTGGCTAGGCAGGGGAGAACAGCTGGAGCTGGTCCTCTGCTCCACATCGTTTTGCCGAAACGGTGGGAGGCCCGCGCGTGCCGCATCCGCTCCCGCGCACGCGCGGCTTGGAAGAGGTTTCGGCGTCGTCGGGGGGTGGGCCGAGCTGAGCAGCGTCACATCCGGTCTGTGCCCCAGCAGCGCGTGCTTCGCTGGCCTGGATGTCCTTGCGCTGTTCAAGCAACACGGCGATGCGAGCGGGGTCGACGACGGCCTCGATGTTTTTCCGCGGCCCTTCGGACAGCGGGCACCTGGTAATGTGTCACAGCTCGGGTTAGTTGATCACGGCCAGTTCGGCTGAAGTGATCACGGCCAGTTCGGCTGAAGTGATCACGCCAGTTCGGTTGAAGTGATCATGGAAGCCTGAACGAATACACGGGTTATCGGCGTTGAAGACGAGCTCGCTGCCGCGAAGTGGCGTGCGCGACGGAGACGTGTGCCCTGTGGGGGATGAGACGAATCAGCATGCACCGACTCGCCGAGCTCGTGCGCCTCCATCGTATGGGCCACAACACCCGAGAGGTCGCCCTGCTGCTCCAAATGAGCCCGAACACCGAGCGTCGGTATCGATATGCGCTCGCGGCTGCAAGGCTCGTGGACGGCTCGACGGACGACCTGCCAACGCTGGAGGCGATACGTGAAGCCCTCGGCACCCAGCTGCCCTGCAAGGCAATGTCGCGGCACAAGTCGAGCGTCGCGGCATGGTCGTCGGTCGCGGGATCCCCTTCTTTGGGGCCTCGGTGCAAAGCCGGAGCGGAGGTCAGCGCAGGCCCTGCGACCCGCCTTTCCACCATCGCTCGGCCGTTCCGGTGACCGAAGGCGACCGCAGCGTTGGCGTGAAAGCCGTGGACTGCGCGTGGGTGGGGCGAGCGGGCGGACGGCGCGGGATCGGGTGAGGAACGGAAACGGTACCTCCGCGACAACCACTGGTAGTGGTGCTTTCTCTCCCAAACCGAGCACCCGTGGGGGTGGCCCTGTGCGCCTCGGATGTTCGGCATCCGCTGCGCAGGGGCCCCCATATCAATGGACCACAACCGGAATGTGTCAAGGACAATGGGACACGGAGGTGTCACAACGTATGAGTGGTTTGGGGTGGCTTCGCACCGGGTTG